>JAXYYF010000124.1:0-16703 GCA_037419475.1 bacterium | reverse complement strand
CCGCCGAGCACGCCGGTGTCATACGGCTGTCCGCCGCCCTCGGGATAAAAGGCCGTGCGGTCAAGCACCACGGCATAGCCGCCCTTTTCCTCCTCGCAGGAGAGCACCCGCGCGTCAAATTCCGTCAGAAAGGGGTCGGCGTAGAATAGCTTTTCGGTTTCCATGCAAAAAATTCCTTTCGTTCCCGCGCCCGCGTTCGGCGCGCATAATCGCTTTTAAGAGATGCTCACGATAAACCGCCACAGCGGGTCAATGAGCAGAAGCCCCACTGTCGCGGAGTGGATATTGGCGACGATGGCGTAGCCCATCGCTCGTCCCTTGCCCTTTTCCGTCAGCAGCCGGCGGTAGGCAAGCAGCTCGACCAGCGTGATGATGACCTCAATGGGAATATAGAATAAAAGCGACCAGCCGCTTACGCCGTGATTCAGTACCGTCACGGCGAGATAGACGGCGAAGCCGCCCTGCGTCACCAGATTCACCAGCAGAAATACCCGCCAGCTTCTCTTGCTCCGGTAGCCGAAGGCAAACAGCAGCAGCCCCTCGATCAGCAGGGTAGGGAGGAGGGTGCACAGAAATTGCAGCGCATAGGCCATGGCCGGACTGGGCGCGTTGGCAGTCCTTGCTGCCCAGTCCACCGTTGCGCTGGATTGCAGCGTTGCCCGGTGCAGGACTCCGGATACCCAGCTCTCGCCGCTTTTTGTTACCAGAATGATCCGATATGTATCCGGTACGCCATGGTAGCGGAAGGAGTGGAGCCGCACCTCGCCTGCGTCGCTGCCGATCAGGTCGCCCCACATCGGCGCGCCGTTCGTCCCCTGTGCGGTGCAGGCGTGCCAGCCCTCCGGCACCGCTGCCCGCAGCGCGTCCAGCAGCTCGTCATCCAGCGCGGCGATTTCCTCCTCGGAGTAGCTCCAATCCAGCCCGCTGTATGTGTCATCCCCGTCTCCGGAGCCATAGGTGTGCCCCTGATAATCCCCCTTTTCCAAAAGATCGAGGTAGTACGGCTCGCTCGGCGCGTTTTCGACCTTCACCGTCAGCTGGGCCTTCGGCCCCGAGTCGGCAAGGGCCGATACTGTCAGCAGCATCGCCGTCAGCAGCAAGAGAATACTGTTTCGCAGAGACTTTTTCATTTTTTTGCTCCTTTCCTTTTTTCCGCTCCGCCTCTTCCAAAAACGGAGCGTTTATCCGGTTAGACGTAAATACAGTTGGTTTTGTTTCCAAATTTTGGAAATGCGTCGTTTTTCTATTCGATCCACCCCTGCGCCTGCTTGTAGCGCAGAATACGCAGCACGTGCGCGTCGATCTCGCGCTCCGTGATACGCCCGTCCGCCACCGCCGCGAGCACGGCGGGGATATCGTTCCGGTAGTCGCTTGTGATGAGCATATCATTGCCCGCGAGCACGGCGAGCACAGCCGCCTCACCGTCCGCATACTCCTTCACCGCGTCCATTGCCAGATCATCCGTAATGGCGATGCCGGTAAAACCCAGCTTCTCCCGCAGGATCCGGTGTACCGCAGGCGAGAGCGATGCGGGCAGCGCATTGTCCATGCACTCCACAACATTGTGGCTCACCAGCACAAAGGGCGCTCCCGCCGCAATGCCTGCCTGAAAGGGCAGAAAGTCGCTCTGCTCAAATACTTCATAGGCGCGCTTATCGATGGCAACGCCCGTGTGCGTGTCAGCGTTGTTCCCATAGCCCGGGAAGTGCTTTAAAACACAGGCGTAATTCTGAGCGGTATACGCTTCCACCACCGCACGCACATATTCTGCCGTCGCCGCCGCATCTCGTCCAAACGAACGCGCATAGATGAAATCGTCCGGATCGGTGGATACATCGCATACCGGCGCAAAATTGACATTGATGCCAAGCGCCCCGAGTCCGGCAGCTTTATCCGCCGCGTCCGCGCAAACAGCGTCCATGCCGCGCGCGGCATACAGCTCCTGCGGCGAGGGCAGCGGCTGCGCGAAGAGCTTCGGGTCGCGGCTCGCGCGCGTCACCGTGCCGCCCTCCTCGTCGCTGCCGATGAAGAGCGGAATGTCCGCCGCGGCCTGATAGCTCTCGAGCTTCGCCGTCAGCTCCTCCGCGCTCAGCCAGCCGCCGTCTGCGTCCTTGTAGTCCCGCCCGAAGAGCAGCAGCCCCCCAAGGTGGTAGGCGACCACATCCTCCGCCGCGCCCGCTTCAGGACAGCGGACAAAAAACATCTGCCCGACCTTCTCCTCCAGCGTCATGCCTGCAATGCGTTCGCGCAGCCGCGCTTCCGCCAGCTCGGCCTCCGTCGGTTCCTCCGGCACTTCCGGTGTGGGATCCACCACCGGCGGCTTGGGGGTAACATCCGGTGCATCCGGCTGTGTCCGGCCTGCGCATCCGGTGAGCAGGCAGAGCGCCGCGAGCACTTCAAAAATTTTTCGTTTCATGTTTTTTCCCTCTCGATCGATCCATACTGTATCTGCCGCAATTTTACCATGCCCCGCCGCGAAATGCAAGAAGTGCCGTCCGGCAGGCGCTCCCATCGTTCCATCAGGCCATACGCCAAGACAGCCAAAAGCCCTCGTCTTTCGACGAGGGCTTTTGGCTGTGTGTTGTGTGTATTTTTAGGAGGGAGAAAATCACATCGGGGATCACGTAACCCCTTTGCAAGTATTAAGATACCAGTGATTCATGGCCAAAGTTTGAAAACCGTGTGAACAAATTGTAAATAACGCCGCATTCATTCCTTGAATTTCCGGCTCTCCGCGACCGCCATCTCGTCACAGCGGTTGTTGTACGCATTCTCCGCGTGGCTTTCCCACGCGGCAGGCCGCGCGGGAGCCCTTTCTTATTTCATTTCTTGCGGCGGCGAAATGAATCCGCCGCTCGCGCCGCCGGACTTCCGGCGGCCGGCCACGCGCCCTCATTCCTTGAATTTCCGACTCTCCGCGACCGCTATCTCGTCACAGCGGTTGTTGTACGCATTCTCCGCGTGGCCCTTGACCCAGTGGTAGCGGACGTCGTGCATGGCAATGAGCGGCAGAAGCCGCTCCCAAAGATCCACATTCAGCGCCGGCTTTTTGTCGCTTTTGATCCAGCCCTTTTTCTTCCAGCCGTAGACCCAGCCCTTGCTCAATGCGTCGATCACGTACTTTGAATCCGAGTACAGCTCTACCTCGCACGGTTCCTTCAAAAGCGTCAGCGCCTCGATCACCGCGGTAAGCTCCATGCGGTTGTTGGTGGTCTGCGTTTCACCGCCGGAAAGCTCGCGTTCATGCGCGCCATAGCGAAGCACCGCCCCCCAGCCCCCGGGGCCCGGGTTGCCGCTGCATGCGCCGTCGGTATAGATGATTACATTTTTCATAGGTATTCCCCAGTCCGGCAGCGCATGTCCATATGACGAATGTGCGCCGTTTCTTTTCTCTTATTTCAGCAGCACATTCTCTCCTTTAACGGCTTTCCCCGCATCCGCGGAGGTAAAGTACGAGTTGAGGATCTGTACCGCCGTACTGGCCAGCGCGCCGCCGCTGCCGCCCTTCTCAATGACGACCGCCAGCGCGATCTGCGGATCATCATAGGGTGCAAAGGCCACGAACACGCCGTTGCTGACTTTACTGCCTGTTTGCGCCGTGCCGGTTTTGGCCGCGGCATCGACCACACAATCTTTAAAATAGTAGGCTACGCTTCCCGACGTGACCAGATCATGCATGCCGGAGAGCACCGCCCGGAGGTTCGCCGGTTCGATGGTAATGACCTCCGCCGCTGGCTTATCGTACACGGCGACAAGCGACGAGCTGTCGTAGGCCTTGACATTTTTGAGCAGATGCGCGTTGTAGCGCGTTCCGCCGCCGGCCAGCGTTGCAATATAGTTGGCAAGCTGAAGCGGCGTGAAGAGCGAATAGGACTGGCCAATGGCGGCAGTAAGCGTCTGACCGTCCGTCCAGTAATGCCCATCGAGCGAATTGACGTATTCCGGCGTCGTCATGATGCCGATATTTTCCGGGATCTCGATGCCGGTCGGCTCGCCGAGGCCAAAGGCCGAGGCATACCGTGCCAGTGTGGAAATGCCGGTACGCCGCCCGATATCGTAGAAAAAGTAGTTGCACGAGACCTTGATGGCCTCGGTGACATTGATATTGCCGTGCGTGCCGCCGTTCTGGTTGTACAGCCAGCAGTTATAGGCCCATGTGCCGTATTGATAGCGGCCCTTGGTCAAGATCTTTGCCTGCGGTGTGATGATGCCTGTCTCCAGCGCAGCAATGGCCGTGAGCGGCTTAAAGGTCGAGCCGGGGGCATAGGTGCCCATCGTGGCGCGGTTATAGAATGGGCGGAGCGTATCTTCGTAGTTTTGCTGATAATCCTCATTGAAGGTCGCAAGCGAGAAGGTCGGGTACGACGCCAGCGCGAGCACCTCGCCGGTGCCGACTTGCACCACGGCGGCCGCGGCTCCGCGGCCGATCCCATCCTCCTTGGTCATGCCCGCGACCGTCTCAGACAGAATACGTTCCACATCCTCCTGTAAATCAATATCCAGCGTCAACGCGACGGTGTCGCCCGGCTCCGGCTCCACAGAATAGATCTCCCCTGTGACCTTGCCGGCAGAGTTGACCGTAACAAGGCGTTTTCCGTCCTTGCCGCGCAGATAATCCTCAAATGCCAGCTCAACGCCGTCGCGTCCGACAAGCGCATCCATCGCGTAGCCCTTCTCCCGGTACTCGGCTTCCTTGCCGCTCGGGATCTTGGTCACACGTCCCAGAACATGCGCCGCCGCATTCGTCCGGTATTCCCGCACGGACGACGTGCCGACATGCACCGGCTGAAACGCGCCGTCCTTGATCTCGGTGATCAGCTCCACGGAAATATCCGACGCAATGATGACCGTGCGCAGCTGACTGAGCTTGGCGGAGGCCAGGCAGTAGCGCAGCCCCACCAGCTTCCGTGTACCGGCGTCAGCCGTCTCCTCTATGCCGTATTCCCCGCACAGGCGCGTGAAAAGCTCCGCCGCCGAAAGCGGCGGTTCATCGTCTGTGCTCAAGCTGTCGTCAGCCCATTTTTTGCTGATGAGATAGGTATAGAGCGCGCGGCGGCCGCCGGTGTCAAAATCATAAGAAATCGGAAAATCGCCGCTCAGCGGCAGTCCGTCGTCCCACTCGACGCCGTACCGGTCCAGCAGGCCGATCAGTCGGGTAAGATCCGCATTGAGCGCGTCGTCCTCGTCGGCGGCAAGTGAGCTGTCCAGCTCAAGCGTATAGACGCTTCGATTCGTCACAAGCACCTTGCCGTTGCGATCGGTGATCACACCGCGCGAGGTCTCCACCGTCTCCGAGCGCGTGTTGGCGCGGATGGAGCGGGCCAGATATTCCTCCCCATGCACAATCTGCGCGTCAAACAGCGCCATAATGTACCCGATCATGACCAACGCAAAAAGTGCGCCGACGGCCAGCAGGCGGAGTTCAAATTGTTTCTTTTCCACAGCGGCCTCCTTTCATGCGGGGCGCAGATGGGATCAAATGGTAAAGCGCCGGTGCAGATAGGAAAGCACCGGATGGCACACGAGCAGCAACGGCAGAGACGCCGCCGTTTCCCGCAGCGTGAGCAGCAAACAGTCTGCGAACGCGGCGCGTCCCGACATGCACAAAACAAGCGACGAGATCGAATCGACGAGCAGGAATGTCATGGCGGAAACCGCAAGCGAGCAGAAAAAGCCGGGCTGCAATACGCCCTTCGCGATCAGTGCCGAGAGCAGCGCCGCTGCGGTAAAGGCGACCGTATACAGGCAGGGAACCGTTGCGGTGAGCGTCAGGTCGCATATGACACCGAAGCAGATGCCGAATACCACAGCGTCCCGCTCCGGCTCAAACGAAGCCGTCGTGGCCAGCAGCAGCGGCGGCAGAAAGGGCACGACGCCCCATATTCTCAAATGCGCAAAGGTGAGCGAGTGCAGAAAGAGCAGAAGCAGCATTGCCGCGGCATAGCTTGTCCACCGGACAGCCATGTCGCGCGAAGCGGCAGACGGCATGGGAGCGCCTCCTTTCGATCAGTCAATGATGTCGAAGTCCTTGATAACAAAGACCTCTGTCAGCTCGTCCAGCCGCGCCGAGGGTGTGAGGACGGCGTACTGCGCCAGTCCATCGTCGTCAGTGAGAACGGAATCGACCGTTGCGATCACCAGCCCGCCGGGATAGTAGCCGCCAAGGCCGGAGGTAAGCACATAATCGCCCGAAAGCAGCTGTGCCTCGGTGGAAAGATAGCTGAGCTTGAGCCGTCCCTCCCCCATTAGCCCAAGGTCACCTTCGGCAAGCGCGACCTCCTGCGTGCGGAAGATGCGCGCGCCGATCTCCGTATCCGTGTCGATGACCGTGAGAACCTTGCACCAGTTATAGCCCACCTCGGACACCATGCCGACCAGATACCCCTCAGATGTAATAACGCAGTCATCGCGCTCAATTCCGTGCTCTGTGCCGCGGTTGAGCGTAAGTTCACTCGTCCAGTTCGTACTCTGGCGGTCGATGACAGCAGCCGATTCCAGCACAAAGTCTCGGCGCTGCTCGCGCAGCTCCAGCAGCTGGCGCAAAAGGGCGTTCTCCTCGCGGTCGGCGTCTGCCTGCCGTGCATCGCGCTCAAGCTCGGCCACGCGCTCGCGCAGCGCTTCGTTCTCCGCAGCCAGATCGGAATAGTCCTGATAATAACGCTGCTTGTCCTCCACCCAGGTCGTCACGGCGGAGGCCGCCTTATGAAACGGTGAGACAACGATCTGCGCGGCATTTTCCAGAAAGCTCGACGTTGCGCTTACAAAGCTCAGTACGCTGAGCAGCACCGCACAGGCCGTCGCAATTATGAGCAGGCGCAGACCGTGTTTTTCAAAAAATTCGCGCACCGCACCATCTCTCCTCTCGTAAAAAAGTCAGAAAAAGCACACACCGAAGCGGCGGCTGAGACACTCGCCGAGCTTTTCCACCGGCAGGCCCATTACATTATAAAAGTCGCCTTCGATCCGTTCGACAAGCAGCGAACCGAGACTCTGCACCCCGTAGGCGCCCGCCTTATCCATCGGCTCACCGGTGGCAATGTAGGCACGGAGCTCATCCTGCGTGCATGGACGGAAATAAACGTCGGTGGAAACGGTAAAGGCCTCCAGCTTCTTTCCCTGACGTACCGTCACGCCAGTGCAGACCGTATGGCGGTTCCCCGCAAGCTCAGTGAGCATCCGCAGCGCATCTGCTTCATCGCGCGGCTTGCCGAGGCGGTCGTTTTCCAGAAACACCATCGTATCCGCCGTGATGAGGATATCCTCCGGTGCGACCATATCCGCCGCCGCGTCAGACTTCAGTCGCGAGATATGCGCGACGATCCCCTGTGGGGAAAGTCCCTCTGGATAGGTCTCCTCCACGTCGGGAACGACGACGGAAAAATCAGTGATACCCATGCGTCCGAGCAGCTCATGGCGGCGCGGCGACTTGGATGCAAGCACAATATGGGGCATGATCCGCCTCCTTCTCAATACGTTTTGTAATATTTATGTTTTAAATTACGCCTTGTTTTTCATTTTACTCCACGCCGCGGTAGAAAAGCCCGCGTGTGTAGTCCTTTGGCAAGTAGGTCTCTCGTCCCTGATAGGCGCGCAGTACGCGCACGCACTCCTCCGCCGTTTCGGTCGTGAAGCGCAGGCGGGCATCCGTCAGCCCAATCTGCCGATACTCCGGCTTGTCCGCCAGCCACAGCGTCTTTGCGTTTTGGATCTCGCTCCGACAGCCGTAGGCGTGCAGAACCGGAAAGCGCTCGCCCATGCGGTCGGTCAGCTCCGGTGCGCATGCACACGCGCTGTCCGGCTGCACCGCATCGCAGCGGGAGCGGAAATGGCGGCATCCAAATTCATTTGCCGCGATGCAGTTCTCCGTGATCATCAGCGGCAGCCGTCCATATACGATTGCCTCGCAGGGGATGCACTTGGCAATATCTCGCATCTGCTCATGCCGCAGTTCAAACGAGAGCGTCGCGCTCGAAAGTCCCTGTTCCCTCATAAAGCGCAGCGCGGCGGAATTGAACAGGTTCAGTCCGAAGTCTCCGCGCAGTTCAAATCCCATTCCGCGTACAAGCGCGAAATGTCCCAGATTTCCGAGCAGCACCGTCTCTACGCCGCGCATTTTCGCGTCGGTGAGTTGTCTGCGCAGCGCCGGTTCATCCGCCGTGCGCCAGACACGCGGCAGCACGGCGGCAAATTTTGCCTGCCCCGCATACCGCTCCACCTCGACCGCCGGAAGAAGCTCCAGCGGCACGTATATCATCTCGACACCCTCACGCACCAGTGCATCTGTGAGCTGGTCAGGGCGGTAAATGGAAACGGTAAAGCACGGCGGCTCCGCCGGATTTTTGATCTTCTTTTCCGGGGAAAACACACCCTTGTGCCGCTTCGGGACTGCGGTCCGTGCTGCCTCCAGCGCCGCGAGCGTGTCGCGCCGCAGCGCATTCAGGGCGCTCGCCGGCACGGAAAGTCCTTCTCCCAGCGTCACCGCGCACTCCTCCGCTGTGAACGCCGTGCCGCCGGTCTTGCGCACTCGCGTCTCAACCTCGTCCGCCGTCACCGCGCGGTTCCGCGCGGCTTCGGGTACGCCGCCGGTCACTGTGACCGCATGTCCGTCCGCATCCCATGCGGTGAGCGTCATCGGTCTGCCCGCCTGTATGTCCGCGGCAAGCCTTACCGGTACAAGCCGGAGATCTTCCTTTTCATACGCCGCGCGAAGCGTGCTGAACCATTCCTCCGGCCAGCGCGCATTCTCTGGCCGCATGCCGAACATTTCCTTCCCGCGCCTTCCGCGGTAATATCCATCTGTAAAGCCGCCGCGCGAGAAAGCCAGCGTGAGCTTTCTCTGCTCGTCCGCTGTAGGTGCGCGGCGCTCGCGCAAAAGCGTGGAATAGATCGACGTGACCGCCGCCACATACTCGGGCCGCTTCATGCGCCCCTCGAGCTTCAGGCAGGCCACGCCCAGCTCCGCCATTTCATTGGCATAGGGTGCAAGATTCGCATCCTTGAGCGAAAGCGGATTCGCGTCCGCCTTTCCATGCCAGCCATAACGCAGACGGCAGGGCTGCGCGCATGCGCCGCGGTTTCCGCTGCGCGAACCGATGACGGCGGACATCTCGCACATGCCGGAGTAGCACATGCACAACGCACCGTGAACAAATGTCTCAATTTCAATCGGCGAGCGTTCGGTAATAACTTTGATATCATCCCGCGAAAGCTCACGCGCAAGCACCGCGCGCGTCATGCCCAGCCGTGCGGCCTCCTCCACGCCCGAGAGCGTGTGAAGTGCCATCTGCGTGCTCGCGTGCAGCGGCACATCGGGAATGATCTCCCGCAGCACCGCATAAACGCCCCAGTCCTGTACCAGAACCGCGTCCACACCGTATTCGCTTGCCTTCGCCGCAGTTTCGGCAAGAGCCGGCAGCTCACGGTCCGTCACGAGCGTATTGAGCGTCAGGTACACCTTCACACCCCGCAAATGGCAATAACGCACCGCCGCCAGAAATTCCTCATCGCTGAAGTTTCTGGCGCTGCGGCGCGCGTTGAAGCTGCCAAAGCCCATATAGACGGCGTCCGCACCATTCTGCACAGCGGCAATGAGCGCTTCGCGTCCGCCGGCGGGAGAGAGCAGTTCCGTCATTATTTTTTGTTCTGCAGCTTGAAGATCTCTCGCTTGAGCTCGCTGACCTCGTTCTTGGCCTGCGCGGCCTCGTCAAGATACTGCTTGAGCTGGCGGCGCAGCGCCTCGCTGGCCTCACGCTCTTTAAAAAGCTCATCGGCGATATTGGTCGCCGCAAGTACGGCGGCGTCCGTGCGGCCGACCTTTGCACTCGTGAGCATTTCATCCATTTTCGTGCCGACATAAGCACCGACCTTCTGCATATAAGAGGGAGCTTCCTCGGCCACAAAGGTATATTCCTCGCCGCAGATGCTGACGGTAACACGGTTTTCCATCGTATGATCTCCTTTCTCTTCCCGGGAGCAGACGTAATAATACATAATTAAGTATAACACAAGAAAATATGGGATAAAAGAGGTTTTTGGAAAATTTACATTTTCCGCCGCGGCGTATCCGCGCCGAAAATTTCCCCTGTTATTTTCCCGCGAACCGTGGTATACTTTCCATGCTTTTCCAAAAGATCGATCAGAAAGAGGAATCATCATGCGAAAATTCCTGGCAATTTTAGTCTGTAAGCTTGGCCGCGCGGTCGGTAAGCTCATCGGCAAGGGCAGCTCCATGCCCGGCGCGGCGGCGCTGAAGATCTGTCCTGACATTCTCCGGCGTGTGGAGCTTCCGGAGCACATTATCGCCGTCACCGGCTCGAACGGCAAGACCTCCACGGTCGAGATGATCGCCGCCATCCTTCGCGCGGATGGGAGAAACGTGATCTATAATGCTGAGGGATCAAACCAGATCGAGGGCGTGACAACGCTCATCCTCACCAACGCCACGCTCTCCGGCCGTGTCAAGGCCGACGTTCTGCTGCTCGAGAGCGATGAGCGCTACGCCCGCCACTCCTTCCGCTTCTTCCACCCCACACAGTTTGTCATCACGAATCTCTACCGTGATCAGCTCACGCGAAACGGCCATCCGGAATGGGTGTACGACGCCATTCTTCCCGCTGTTCATGACGATACGGAGCTGATCCTCAACGCGGACGATCCACTCTCGAGCTGCTTTGCCATCGACCACAAAAAGGTCAAGTGGTTCGGGCTCGATCACTGCGCTGCGGACGGTGCCTCCCCCACCGGCGTTTACCACGACGGCGCATACTGCCCTGTCTGCCATGCGCCGATGGAATATGATTATGTGCACTATAACCACATCGGCGCGTACCGCTGCACAAAATGCGGCCACCGTAAGCCGAAAACGGACTATACCGCCACGGCGCTCGATCTCGACGCCGGCACGCTTACGCTCGACGGCGGCGTAAATATCCGGCTGGCCTTCCGCAGCATCTACAACGTTTATAATATTCTTGCCGCCTACGCCGCCTGCCGCGAATGCGGCGTGAGCGCCGATGTGATTGCCGGCGTGGTGAGCAATTACATCCTCAAAAACGGCCGCATGCAGACCTTCCGCCTCGGTTCCCATCACGGTACACTGCTCACCAGCAAGCACGAAAACTCTATCGCCTACGACACGAATCTGCGCTACATCGCGCAGGTCAAGGCGCCGTGCTCTGTGCTTGTGATTGTAGATGCAGTCAGCCGCAAATATTTCACCAGCGAAACGAGCTGGCTGTGGGATATCGACTTCGACCAGCTCGCTGCACCGCAGATCAAGCGGGTAATCCTTTCCGGCCGCTACTGCAACGATCTCGCCGAGCGCTTCACCTTCACTTCCGTTCAGAACTGGGAGGTCGTGCCCGACATTGCACAGGCCGCGCAGACACTGGCCGCTGAAGGCGACGAGAAAGTCTATGTCGTCACCTGCTTCTCCGACCGTGACAAACTGCTGTCCCATGTGGAAAAGGAGGGCTGAGCGCATGAACATCAAGATTTTTCATTTTTACCCCGACCTGATGAGCCTTTACGGCAGCTACGCCAATATTTCGATCGTCCGCCGCACGCTCGAGCAGATGGGAAACAGCGTCACGGTCGAGCGCGTCCTTCCTGGCGCGCCCGCCGATCTCTCTGATGCAGATTTTCTCTTTATGGGCGCGGGAACAGAGCGTGCACAGAAGGCCGCACTATCCGATTTCCTCCGTTTCGCGCCTGATCTCAAGGCCGCGCGGGAGCGCGGCGCAGTAATGCTCTTTGCCGGCAATGCCATGGAGCTGCTGGGCCGCTCCATCACGGATCGCGACGGAACGGTCTATGAGGCCCTCGGCCTCGCACCGTTCACCTCCGTTCAGGGCTCGGAGCGCTACGTCGAGGACGTCTATGCCCACACAGATCTGTACGAGGATGCTGTTGTCGGGTTTATGAACAAGTGCTCCAATCTCTTCGGCGTCACCTCTCCGCTCCTGACCTCGATGGTCATGGGCTACGGCAATGAGGCCGCTAACGCTCCCGAAGGCTTCCACGAAAAGAACCTCTTTGCCTCACAGCTCACCGGTCCCATTCTTATCAAGAATCCGCAATTACTAAAGGTTATTATTTCCGCAATTTATACTAACTGTAATGAAGAAATACCTGAAATTCCGCTCGATGCGTATATGACCCACGGCTATGACATTACCGTCGAGCAGCTTCGGCTGCGCAGCGAAAAGTAAAAAAGAAAGAGACGCACGGCTGAAAGCCGTGCGTCTCTTTCTTTTTCTATCCGTTTGCTTTCGGCATCTCCCATGCAAAATGATCTGTGTGGAGCAGCTGGTGTGATTTTTCACTAAGCGGCTTTTCAAGATAGTCCCTGTAGAGTGCCTGCACATCGGGGTTCTCATGTGAGAAACGGATCACCTCGTTTTGATCGAGCCGCCAGAGCACCTCTCCACGCTGGCCGGCCAGCTCCTGCCCATCGTGAATGGGCTGTCCGCCGCCGCCCGCACAGCCGCCCGGACAGGCCATGACCTCAACAAAATCATAGCTCACTTCTCCACGCTCGAGCGCTTCCATCAATCTGCGGGCATTGCCGAGCCCGCTCACGACCGCGACCTTCACCTCGCCCGCACCGGGAATGGTGAAGCCTGCCTCCTTCCAGCCATCCATCCCGCGGACGGCGGTAAAGGCATCTGCATCGGGATTCTTGCCCGTAACCAGATAATAGGCGGAGCGAAGCGCCGCATCCATTACGCCGCCGGTCGCGCCGAATATGACCGCCGCGCCGGTGCCCGTGCCGAGCGGCGAGTCGAATGCTTCTTCCTCCAGATGCACCGGAGAAATATGGTTCGCGCGCAGCATAATGTCCAGCTCACGCGTCGTGATGCTCACGTCCACATCCGGAGCCCCCTGCGCGCTGTGCATCGTCGGCAGATCGCACTCGCTCTTCTTTGATACGCACGGCATGATCGACACGACAAACAACCGCTCGGGATCAATGCCGATCTTTTCGGCAAAATAGCTCTTGGCGACCGCACCGAACATCTGCTGCGGCGATTTCGCCGTGGACAGGCCGCCTGTCCGCTCCGGATACTGCGATTTCAAGAACCGCACCCAGCCCGGACAGCAGGAGGTGAACATCGGCCACTGGTAATCCTCTTTATGCGTGAAGCGTTCAATAAACTCGCTGCCCTCTTCCATGATCGTGAGGTCGGCGGCAAAGTCGGTGTCAAAGACATAGTTGAAGCCCAGCTCACGCAGCGCTGCAGCCATGCGTCCGGGCGTTGCAAATTCCGGCGACAGGCCGAACGACTCCGCCCACGCCGTGCGGACGGCGGGTGCGACCTGTACGACCGTTACAGTGTTCGGGTCGTCGATCGCATCAAATACCCGGCCGGTGTCGTCGCGCTCGCGCAGCGCCGCCGTGGGACAGTGCGTGATGCACTGGCCGCAGTAGGTACACTCGGTATCCTGAATCCGGCGATTGCGGGAGACGTCCACCGTCGCCCGCGCGCCGGTGCCGAGCAGATCCCAGATCTTCACGGTCTGCACCTTTTCGCAGATCTGGATGCAGCGCATGCACTTGACGCACTTGTCGTTCTCTCGGATGAGCGGTGTGGAATAGTCCACCGTCTCGCCGCGCAGGCGGGTGGGATAGTGCGAACCGCGCATATTAAAATCGTTTGCCAGCGATTGAAGCGTGCAGTTCCCGCTGCGCGAGCAGTTCGTGCAGCTCGTGTCATGCTCGGAGAGGATCAGCCGCAGATTGGCACGGCGCGCCTCGCGCGCCATGGGGCTGTTGGTGAGCACCTCCATCCCGTCCGCCACCACATTATCGCATGCCGGGACAAGGCGCTCCATACCGCGCACCTCCACACCACAGAGACGGCAAGCCGCGATCTCGTTGATATCCTTTAAGTAACACAGCGTCGGGATATTGACATTGAGCATGCGCGCCGCTTCCAGAATCGTTGTCGTCTCGGGCACGGTAATGCTCTTATGATCGATAGTCACTGTGACGTTTCTTACCATTTGCCCTTCCTCCCTCCGCGGAAAATACCATAGCCGAAGTGGTCGCACCGCAGGCAGCGGGACGCCTCGGCATAGGCCTCCTCATCCGTCAGGCCGCACTCGATGCATTTGAAGTCGTGCTTGCGCTCTCCGGCTTCGCGCTCAGTCGTATTGATGCGGCCGTGGGGCGGCTTGTTATTCAATCGTGCCGTCGGCACTTCTACGCCCATGTCGATGACATGATGGAAGCCGAGGTAATCGTCGATATTCGCCGCCGCGACCTTGCCCGCCGCGATGGCGCGGATGACCGTGGCCGGGCCGGTCACGCAGTCACCTCCGGCAAACACGCCGTCCATATTGTCGATCTGGCCGCTCGCCTCGGCGACGAACGCGCCATGCTTAATGGTGATCTCGCTCTGCTCAAAACCGTGGGTCTCCACACCCTGACCGATGGCGACCACGATCACATCCGCCGCGATGCGCCGTTCAAACTGGCGCGCCTTTTCCGGCTTGGGGCGTCCCTTCGCGTCCATCTCGCCGATGATCTGTGGCTGCGTCCACAGCGCAACAGCATGTCCCTGCCCATTCGTTTCAATGCGCACGGGCGCCTCGAGCGTCACCAGCTCCACACCCTCGGCGACCGCGCCCTCGACCTCCTCCGGCAGCGCCGTCATGTCCGCCTGACGGCGGCGGTAGACGCAGCTGACCTTGCGCGCGCCGAGGCGCACCGCGCTGCGGCTGACGTCCATGGCGACATTGCCGCCGCCGATGACCACGACTTCCTTATCGCGGAAGTCCGGCATATGATCGTCGCCGATCTCGCGCAGCATTTCAACGGCGGACATGACGCCTTCGGCGTCCTCGCCCTCAATGCCGGTCTTTTTGTCCGTATGTGCGCCGAGAGCAAGGTAGAGTGCGTCATACTGCCCGCGCAGCTTGTCAAAGGTGATCTCATCTCCGATGTCCACATTCAGCTTCACATCAATGCCTACGGAGAGAAGCGACGCGATCTCCGCGTCGAGCACCTCACGCGGCAGACGGTAGGCTGGAATCCCATAGCGCAGCATGCCGCCCAGCTTCGCACGCTTTTCATATACCGTGACCTTGTGTCCCATCAGGGCAAGGTAATACGCCGCGGAAAGACCGCTCGGCCCGCCGCCGACGATGGCGACCGTTTTCCCGGTCGTCTCGGCGCATGCGGGATGCGGCACATAACCCGCATGGTCGACCGCGTAGCGCTTGAGGCCGCGGATATTCACCGCATCGTCGATCATATTGCGGCGACAGCGCGCCTCACAAGGGTGCTCGCAGATGTACGCACAAGCTGATGGAAATGGATTGTCCTGCCGGATCAGCCGCACGGCGTCCGCGTAGCGGCCGTACTTGACCAGCACCGTATAGCCCGGAATATCCACGCCCGCTGGACACAGCGCCACACACGGAACCGGATTCTGCATCCCGCCGAGACAGCGGTGGCGCAGAACATGCTCCTCATAATCGTCACGGAAGCCGTGAAGTCCGTCGAGCACCAGCCGCGCCGCGTCGCGCCCGATGGCGCAGTCCGCGCTGTTGACGATCACGCGCGCCGTGCGCTCAATGAGCGCGATTGTCTCCATTGTCGCCTTGCCGTCAAGCACGCTCTCCATCAAATCAGAGAGCTGGCCGAGGCCAATGCGGCAGGGTACACACTTTCCGCAGGTCTGCGCGTGGCAGAGATTCAGGAAGTTCATGGCAAGATCGACCGGGCACAGTCCCGGAGGGCTTGCGGCGATACGCCGCTCCACATCGCGATAGAGTCCGTCGATGACGGTCTGTGCGCGGGATGGCGTCATAATATCAAGTCTCGACAAAACCTTCACACCTTTCCGATCACAAAACGCGGACAGCATTTCCGGTGCGTCCGCTTTCTTTTCAATTATAGGTCATATCTATAGATGATGTAAAGAGAAATCTTTATGGCAATTTAACGAAAATGTATGGTTTCTCTTCCTTTTCCGTCAAAAAAAGAGGGCTGCCCGATGGCAGCCCTCTTTGGGGAGTATTTGCTTACTTCTTGTCGTACATGTCGACCAGCTTGACGAGGTGCTCGTAGCGCTCCTTGGCAGCCTCTTCGTTGCGGGCGAAGAGCGTACCGGCGCGCTCGGGGAACTCGCGGGTCAGACGGCTGTAGCGGGCCTCGTTCATCAGGAACTCCTGATAACCGCCGGCGGGAGCCTTGGAATCCAGACTGAAGCGCTGGCCCTCGGGAGCCGCGGGATTGAAGCGGAACAGGTTCCAGTAGCCGCACTCGACGGCCTTCTTCATTTCCTTCTGGCAGTTCATCATGCCGCCCTTGATGGAGTGCATCTCGCAGGGGCTGTAGCCGATGATGAGGGACGGGCCGGGATAAGCCTCGGCCTCGCAGATGGCCTTGATGGTCTGCGCGGGATTGGCGCCCATGGCGACCTGCGCGACGTAGACATAACCGTACTGCATGGCGATCTCACTCAGGCTCTTCTTCTTGGTCTCCTTACCGGAAGCCGCAAACTGCGCGACCTGACCGATGTTGGAAGCCTTGGAAGCCTGTCCGCCGGTGTTGGAATACACCTCAGTATCAAAGACAAAGATGTTGACGTCCTTGTTCTGAGCGATGACGTGATCCAAGCCGCCGTAACCGATGTCGTAGGCCCAGCCGTCGTCGCCGAAGCTCCACTGGGACTTCTTTGCGAGGTAAGCCTTCT
>JAXYYF010000123.1:0-6688 GCA_037419475.1 bacterium | reverse complement strand
TTGAGATCATCGAGGCCATGCGGCTCTACCGTCTGCCGCTGCGGCAGGTGGATGCGGTCATCCATCGCCAGAGCATCGTGCACTCGCTTATCGAGTACCGTGATGGTGCGATGCTTGCGCAGCTTGGCACGCCGGACATGAAGCTGCCTATCCGCTATGCGATGACCTATCCTTATCGGGTGGAGACACCGGATCGGACGCTCGATCTGCTAACCTGTCCGCCGTTGACCTTTGCCGCTCCAGATGAGGAGACGTTCCGCTGTCTGAAGCTTGCGCGAGAGTGCGCTGCGGTCGGCGGCACGGCATGCGCCGTGCTCAACGGCGCAAACGAGGAGGCGGTCGGCGCGTTTTTGCAGGATCGTATCGGCTTTAATGACATTCCCGCACTGGTCGAGGACGCGCTGGGTGCGGTCGAACAGGAGGCTGAACCGGCGCTTGAGGGTATTCTGCGGGCAGACCGGCTCGCGCGTGAGGCGATCCGGGTCAGGATCCGGTAAATAGGGGCGGCGCGCCGAACGGTGCGGCCCTGATTTTATAAGGAGTTTCCCTATGTATATTGTTGCTGCCATTTTGATTTTCGGCGTGCTCATTGCCGTACACGAGCTGGGACATTTTCTGGCCGCAAAGGCCTGCGGCGTGCGTGTGAACGAATTTTCGATCGGCATGGGCCCCGCCATTTTCCATAAGACAAAGGGCGAGACCGAATACTCGCTGCGCCTTCTTCCAATCGGCGGATACTGCGCCATGGAAGGCGAGGACGAAGCGAGCGACGATCCGCGTGCACTGGATCATCAGGGCTTTTGGAAAAAATTCATCATCTTTATTGCGGGCGCGGCGATGAATTTTCTCACCGGCTTTGTGATCCTGCTCTGCTTGTACGCCGGGGCAAAAGGGCTCTATACGGCGGAGATCGTCGATCTGCTTCCGGATTTTCCCCAGCAGGGAGAGGACGGATTGATGGTCGGCGACGTGATCTGGGCTATCAACGGCGAGCGGATCTATCTCAAGGATGATGTGTCTACGGTGCTCGGCGTGATCGAACGCGATGAGGACGGCACCATTGAAATGACCGTCCGCCGCGACGGTAAAACGCTCAAGCGCATGCTGACACTACAGACCTATACGAACGACAAGGGCGAGGAATACCGCGCCTACGGCTTTACCTACGGCGGCATCATTGAGGCGACGCCGCTCGCGAGGCTGCAATACAGCTGGTACAACACGCTCGACTTCGTGCGTCTTGTGCGGCTGAGCCTGAAGATGCTGGTGAGCGGCTCGGCGGATCTCGGCGATCTGAGCGGGCCGGTCGGCATCGTCTCGACCATCAAGGATGTGGGAGAAGAGGCGCAGCAGGAGGCGGAGAAGAACAACCAGAACGGCGCGGCCGCGGCGGCGGAGAGCATCCTCTATTTTGCGGCGCTCATCGCGGTGAACCTTGCGGTGATGAACCTTCTGCCGCTGCCCGCACTCGACGGCGGTAAGGTGTTTTTCCTGCTCATCAACGCGGCGGCGCTGGCGGTCTTTCGCCGTCAGATCCCGCCGAAATATGAGAATTATATCCACATGGCGGGCTTTGTTCTGCTGATGGTGATGATGCTCTTCGTCACGTTCCATGACGTGATGAAGCTGCTGTGAGGGGAGAGAGAATCATGACAAAACAGATTATGGTCGGCGGAGTTCCCATCGGCGGCGGTGCGCCGGTCACGATCCAGTCGATGTGCAACACGAGGACAGAGGACGCGCAGGCCACCATCGATCAAATTCTGAGGTTGGAGCAGGCAGGCTGCGAGATCGTGCGCGTGACTGTGCCGACGCCGAAGGCTGCGGACGCGGTCGAGACGATCAAAAAGAGCATCCATATCCCGCTGGTGGCGGATATCCACTTTGACTACCGCCTTGCCATTGCCGCAGCGGAGCACGGCGCGGACAAAATCCGCATCAATCCCGGCAACATCGGTGGGGAGGACCGCGTCAAGGCGGTCGTGGACTGCTGCCGCGCACACAAGGTTCCCATCCGCATCGGCGTGAACGGCGGCTCGCTGGAGAAGGAGCTGCTGGCGAAATACGGCCGTGTGACGCCTGAGGCGCTCGTCGAGAGCGCGCTGGGGCATGTTGCGCTGCTGGAAAAATTTGATTTCACGGATATCTGCATTTCCGTGAAAAGCTCTGATGTACCGCTGAATATGGCGGCCTATCGGCTGTTGCATGAGAAGGTGGACTATCCGCTCCACCTCGGCGTGACCGAGGCGGGAACGCCGGCGATGGGACTTTTAAAGTCAGCCATCGGCATCGGCGGCCTGTTGTGCGAGGGAATCGGCGACACCATGCGCGTTTCGCTCACCGCCGATCCGGTGGAGGAGGTCTATGCGGCCAAGCGTATCCTGCGCGCCTGCGGGCTGCGCAAGAGCGGTGTGAACCTCATCTCCTGCCCGACCTGCGGACGCACGGCCTATGACATGATCCCGCTGGCCGAGGAGCTTGAGCGCCGGCTGGAGGATTGCGACAAGCCCATTACCGTCGCGGTTATGGGATGCGTGGTCAACGGACCGGGCGAGGCGAGCGCGGCGGATATCGGCGTGGCGGGAGGAAAAGGCGAGGGCCTGATCTTCCGCCACGGCAAGGTACTCTACAAGGTGCCGCAGGAAAAGCTGCTGGACGCGCTGCTCGACGAGATCGAGAAACTGTGAGAGAGAAGCGGAACCATGGCTCAAAAGATACCTTTTTTCCAAATATTTGAAGGCTTTGCGCCCCCGATCGGTCTGCGCATGCTGCTCACCGATGCCCGCGTGACCGATGTCACCGTGGAGCAGGAGAGCCGCACGATGACGGTCGCGCTCAACGCGATGCAGGAGATCACAGACGCCGAGCGGGAAACGCTCGAGCGTCTGCTTGCCGCACATTACGAGCTGCGCGCCGTGCGGCTGCATGTCACGCAGGTCGGCTTTCACCGGCCGGAGGAGCACCGCGCGGGCACGGATAAGAAGCACGACGCGGGCAAGATCATCATGGGCCGCGAGATCAAGGGTAGACCCATGCCGATGACAGAGCTCAATCCGAAGGCGGGAAATGTCGTCGTTGAGGGCAAGGTGTTTAAGTGCGAGTTTCGTGAGCTGCGCCAGCCGGGTATGTGGCTGCTGCTCATTGAGATGACGGATTATAAGGGCTCCGTCATCGTGCGCAAGCGGATGCTCGAGCGCGAGATCGCGCCGGTGCGCGACCGCGTCAGTACCGGCATGTGGCTGCGCATTGCGGGCACGATGGAGCTGACCTACGATGGCCACGACATGCAGCTCAACCCGCGCGACATCACGGAGATTTCGCACGAGAGCCGCAAGGACACCGCCGAGGTCAAGCGCGTGGAGCTGCATCTGCATACAAGGATGTCCAATATGGACGCGCTGACCGATACAGGCAGTGTTGTCAAGCTCGCGGCAAAGTGGGGGATGCCCGCCATCGCCATCACCGACCACGGCGTTGCGCAGTCGTTTCCGGATGCCTGGCATGCCGGAGAGGGTAAAATAAAAATGCTTTACGGCTGCGAAGGCTATTTTGTCAACAATCTTGACGACCGCATTGCCATTCACGGCAAACAGGACATCGGCTTTTCCGACGAGATCGTCTGCTTCGACATTGAAACGACCGGACTGAAGGTCACGCAGGAGGCGATCACTGAGATCGGCGCCGTGCGGCTCAAAGACGGGGAGATCATTGAGACTTTCCAGACCTTTGTTGATCCCGAGCGCCGGCTCACGCCGGAGATTATTGGCCTGACCGGCATCACGGACGAAATGCTCAAGGGCGCGCCGAAGCTCAAGGATGCGCTGACGGCGTTCCTTGATTTTGCGGGCGGCGCGCCGCTCGCGGCGCACAATGCGGAGTTCGACATCAGCTTTATCCGCGCGGGCTGCAAAAAGTGCGGCATTCCGTTTGAGCCGACCTATATCGACACGCTCATTCTGGCGCAGAATCTGCTGCCGGGACTGGGAAAATATAAGCTCGACATCGTGGCCGACCATTTGCAGCTGCCGCAGTTCAACCACCACCGTGCCTCGGACGACGCAGTGCCGGTCGCGCAGATGCTGACGAAATTCTTTCCCATGCTGGAAGCGCGCGGCGTGACCAGATTGCAGCAGGTCAACGACGAGATGCTCAAGCTGCGTCCGCTGGGGAGCAAGTCAAACCGTTTCCCGAAACACATCATCCTGATCGCAAAGAACAAGATCGGCCTGAAGAACCTCTATCAGCTCATTTCACTCTCCAACCTCAAGTACTTCAAGCGCGTGCCGATCATCCCGAAAAGCGAGCTGATCGCGCACCGCGAGGGCCTGATCATCGGCTCGGCCTGCGAGGCGGGCGAGCTGTTCCGCGCCATTGTGGATCATAAAGACTGGGATGAGCTCAAGCGTATCGCCTCATTCTATGATTATCTGGAGATCCAGCCGCTGTGCAACAATATGTTCATGCTGCGCGAGGGTGCGGTCAAGAGCGAAGAGGAGCTGCGGGAGTTCAACCGCACGGTCGTCCGGTTGGGCGAGGAGCTCGGCAAGCCGGTGGTCGCCACCGGCGACGTGCATTTTCAGGAGCCGGAGGACGAGATTTACCGCCATATCCTGTTGGCCTCGAAGAAGTTCCCAGACGCCAATGCGCCGCTGCCGCTCTATTTCCGCACGACAGATGAGATGCTCAAGGAGTTTGAATACCTTGGCAGGGAGAAGGCCTATGAGGTGGTCGTGACCAACACGCGCGCCATCGCTGACGAGGTCGAGGAGATCGAGCTTCTGCCCAAGGGCAAGCTCTTTCCGCCGCGTCTCGCGAACTCGGAGGAGGACCTCAACCGCCTTGTATGGGATAAAGTGCATGAGCTTTACGGCGACGACCCGCCAAAGCTTATCAAGGATCGTCTGGACATTGAGCTCGGCGGCATTCTGGGAAAGTATGACGTGGTGTACATGTCGGCGCAAAAGCTCGTTCAGCGCTCGCTGGAGTGTGGATATCTTGTCGGCTCACGAGGTTCGGTCGGCTCATCGCTGGTCGCGTATATGTCAGGCATTACAGAGGTCAACTCGCTTCCGCCGCATTACCGCTGCCCGAAGTGCAAGCACAGTGAGTTTATCACCGACGGCAGCTACGGCTGCGGCGCGGACATGCCGGACAAGAGCTGTCCTGTCTGCGGCACGAAATACGTCAAGGATGGATTTGACATTCCGTTTGAGACCTTCCTCGGCTTCGGCGGCGGCAAGGTGCCGGATATCGATCTGAATTTCTCGGGCGAGTATCAGGCACGGGCGCACCGTCACGCCATCGAGATGTTCGGCGAGACGCAGGTGTTCCGTGCGGGCACCATCGGTACGCTGGCGGAAAAGACGGCCTACGGCTACGTCAAAAAATATCTGGAGGAGAACGGCATTCAGGCCGGTAATGCCGAGATCGACCGTCTAACGGCGGGCTGCGTCGGCGTGCGCCGCACGACCGGACAGCACCCCGGCGGTCTGGTCGTTGTGCCGGACGATCTGGAGATCGAGGATTTCTGCCCTGTTCAGCACCCCGCCGACGCGGAGGACAGTGACACCATCACCACGCACTTTGAATATCACTGCATGGAGGATAACCTCCTCAAGCTGGATATGCTCGGCCACGATGACCCGACCATGATCCGCATGTTGGAGGACCTTACGGGCGTGAATGCCCGTGCGATTCCGCTCGACGATCCGGATACCATGTCCATCTTCACATCGTCAAAGGTGCTCGGCTTTGAAAATGACGAGTTGCTCGGTCCCACCGGCGCGGTCGCCATCCCGGAGTTTAATACGCGCTTTACGCGTCAGATGCTCATTGATACCCAGCCCAAGGACTTCAACACCCTTGTGCGTCTGTCCGGATTTTCGCACGGCACGGATGTGTGGCTCGGCAATGCGCGCGAGCTGATCGTCAGCGGCACGGCCAGCGTTCTGGAAACGGTCGGCTGCCGAGACGATATCATGCTCTACCTCATTTCGATGGGACTTGACCCGAAGATGAGCTTTAAGATCATGGAGGCTGTACGTAAGGGCAAGGTCAAAAAGGGCAAGGCCGACGACTGGCCGATGTGGGTGGAGCAGATGAAGGAGCACGACGTGCCGGAATGGTACATCGAGTCCCTTTCCAAGATTGGCTACCTCTTCCCGAAGGCGCACGCGGTCGCCTACGTTATGATGGCGTTCCGCATTGCGTGGTTTAAGGTGCACGAGCCGCTGGCGTTCTATGCAACGTTCTTCACCGTGCGCGCCAAGGCGTTCGACGCGGAATACTGCTGCGCGGGTGAGGACGCGGTCAAGCGAAAGATCCGTGAGATCGAGAACAACAAGGACGCCTCCGCCGTCGAGCAGGACCTGATGACCACACTGGAGGTCTGCTACGAGTTTTACCGCCGCGGATTCCACTTCGATACCATCGATATCTACCGCTCAGAGGCGACGAAGTTTGTCGTCACGGACGGCGGACTGCTGCCGCCGTTCACCTCGGTGCACGGCCTTGGCGAGGCGGCGGCACTTGATACGGTCGAGAAGCGCAAGGGAAAGAGCTTCATCTCCGTGGAGGAATTTGCCATGTGCTGCAATAAGCTTTCGAAAACACACATTGAGCAGCTGCGCGCGCTCGGCTCGTTCGCAGGCATGGCGGATACCAGCCAGATGACGTTGTTTTAATAAAA
>JAXYYF010000122.1:0-23135 GCA_037419475.1 bacterium | reverse complement strand
GACCGTCCCGCTCAGCCGCGCCAACTATGCCCGCGTCCGTCAGGCGCTGGCGCAGGCGACGCGATAGACGGCGGAGTTTCCTTCAACGATTTTGATCGATCCATAGATAAAAAGAGGAGGATAAGAGATGCGCAGAGAAAAGCGGTGTCTCGCCTTGCTGCTGGTGCTCATCCTGTCGCTGCAGCTGCTGCCGGCCGTGTTTGCCGACGGCGGCCATGCCCCGAAGCGTGTGATCCATCTGGTCTACGACGATTCCGGCAGCATGATCCGTGCAAACGGCGAACAGGTCGACCGGTGGTGTCAGGCGAAGTACGCAATGGAAGTGTTCGCGGCGATGCTGGGCGAGAACGACACGATGAATATCTACTACATGAGTGCGTTCGAGGGCAACGGCTCCCGGCAGCCGACGATCCGGATGGCGGGCAAAGACGGTGCGCAGGCAAACGTCGCCAAGATTCACGACACGGTCACGAAGGCCGGCAATACGCCGTTTGCCAGCGTCACGGCCGCATATCAGGATCTGACGCAGACGGACGCGGACGAGCGCTGGCTGGTCGTGCTGACCGACGGTGAATTTCAGGGCGTGGACAGCATTAGCACGTATTTCAGCAATGTCCCACCTTCGATCAACGTCATGTTTTTGAGCATGGGTCCGGATGCGCCCGATGCGGCCGCGATTGTTCCGGCGGGGCATGAGAACATTTTCTTTGCCAAGGCCGCCTCGAGCGCCGATATCCTCAACCAGATCACCGGTATCTGCACGCGCGTGTTCAACAGCAACAAGCTCACGGTGGAGAAAAACAAGTTCTCGTTCGACATCCCCATGTCGCAGCTCGTGGTCTTTGCGCAGGGGCAGAACGTGCAGGTGCGCGGCATCAAAGGGCCGGACGGCGAGCTGATCGGTGGCGCGCAGCAGGCGGTTGGTGTGCGCTACAGCGAGACGGCGGCGCCCAACTACACCATCGATCCGGGCACGATCCCAAAGAATCTGGTGGGCAGCGTCGTCGCGTTTGACGGGGCGTATGACGCCGGGGATTACACGTTGGACATCAGCGGCGCGGAGACCGTGGAGATCTACTACAAGCCGAATGTGGAGATCTCGGCATATCTGACGGATGATTCCGGCGAAGAGGTGACCGACCTCGAAAAGCTTAAGGCCGGGTCGTATACGATCCATTTCGGCTTTGTCAAGGCGGGCACGCAGGAAAAGGTCGCGGAGTCCAAGCTGCTGGGCAACGTGGATTACAGCGCGGTGATCGAACAAAACGGCGTGCCGCTCGACGGCGTCTACACCAACGGCAGTACGCTCCAGCTCGAGGACGGCACCATTCGGATCCGCGCGACAGCGAGATATCTGGACTACAACAGTGTTACCACGACGCTGGAGTACACCATTTATAAGGATCGTGCGGTCGCCTTTGCGCAAGCGGAGCCCGTCGGCTGCATGGTGACGAAGAGTGGTTTGCAGCCGGACGGTGAGATCGTCCTGCACGCCACGCTGGACGGGCAGGAGATGACGTCTGAGCAGTGGGCGGCCTTTCCGACGCCGACAGCCAAGCTCACGGGCGGCAGCAAAAAAGACTATACGGTCACGGTGGAAAAGGGCGAGGCGATCGGCACAATCGTGCTCACGCCGCAGCTCAAGCAGAGTACCCCGCAGGGGCACACCTACGAGGATCTGAGCTACCGCATCCGTTACGCCGAGAAGCTCGGCGACGAGGTCTGGGCGGGCGATTTTGACGGCTCGGTCGCGGTTCGGGATCAGCGCTCGTGGCTTGCGCGCAACCGGACGATGCTGAGCATTGCGCTGGCGGTGCTTCTGGTTTTGCTGCTGTTGGCAAAGCACTTTTTCCGCAAGCGGTTTCCCAAGGCGATGAAGCGCCGGCCGCTCATCGAGGTTGATGAGATTGTCGGTCTAGACAGGCAGAAGACGGCGCTTCCGGGCAGCTTCCGCGTCCAGCGGATCACGAAGGTGTTTGGCCCGGAAAAGGGCACGCTGAAATTCAGCGGCTCGGCCATGGTCCCGGCGCTGCAGGTCACGGCGGTCGGTGGCGGCAAGATGATGATCACGAATGCGAGCGCGTACGCAGGGCGCACGGATGTGAAGTTTGACAACAACGTCATCGAAGCGGGGACAAAAAAATACGTGATCTCCTGCCGCACAACGATCGAGCACGTGGAGGGAGAGGGCGAAATGCGAACGGTCTATACCTGCACGCCGGCTGCGGAATATAAATCTGCAAACGTATATTAAACCAGACACCGGAGAAAAAATCATTTCCATCAAAGGAACGCAGAATTAGAAAGAGAGGAACAGACAATATGAACGCACCTACTTTGATCGTCGGTCTTGGCGGCGCCGGAACGAAAATTGTCAGCCGTGTGACCAAGCTTGTCAGCGAGGAACAGCGCAAGAATATCAGCTTTGTCGTCATCGATACGGACGCCAACGAGCTCAACTCCGTGGTTCGTGAGTATCCGTCGGCAAAGGCGATCCAGATTTCTGATCGTATGCAGGTCGGAGAGTATCTCTGGTCGAATCCGTACGCGCGCGACGTCTGGTTTCCAGTCAACAACATTCTCAACAGCAAGGTGGCCACGGAAGGCGCCGGTCAGGTACGCGCGATCTCCCGCCTGATCTTTGAACGGGCGATCGAGCAGGGCAAAATGCGCCCGCTGCTGGACGCGATCCGCGATCTCTATACGCTCACCCCGGATATGAGCGCGCAGGCGCTGCGCGTAATCATCGTCAGTTCCCTCGCCGGCGGCACCGGCTCCGGCCTGCTGCTCCCAGTGGCGATGTTCATCAAAAAGCATCTGGACAACCACTACATTGAAAACGCGGCTATCATCCGCGGCTTTTTCCTCCTGCCGGAGATCTTCGACCTCGTGATCGCGCAGGATGAGCGCCGGGTCAGTATGCGCAGCAATGCCTATGCCGCCCTGCGCGAGATCGATGCGTTCCTGATGGCGGGGGATAACTCGCTCGACCAGCGGTTTCGTGACAGCGTCGTACTTGAGATGCCGAAGGCGGGCGTTCCGGGCAGCCGCGAGGCGTACAACGTCCGACCGTTTGACTTCTGCTTCCTGTTCGATGCGCAGAACGCCTCCGGCCAGTCGCTGCTCAACCATGAGATGTACCTCAACCACGCGGCCAACTGCATCTATGCGCAGGCGATCGGTCCGACGAACAAGCGCAGCAACTCCTCGGAGGACAACACGATCCGCAGCATGGTCGCGGAAAGCGGACGCAACCGCTATGCGGGCGCCGGCAGCGCGCGCCTGGTCTACCCGACGCAGAGCATTCAGGAGTACATTGCGCTGCACTGGGCACAGGCGAGTATCACGGATCAGTGGCTGAAGTTTGACAGACAGTACCGCGAGAGCGTGGAGAGCCGCCGCCAGCGGCAAAAGAGCGACAGCACGGAAAAGGATCTGGATCCGGTCGCGGAGTACATTCGCCTCATCGACATGGACGAGAGCGGCTTCGGTGCGGAGATCCGCGATGCGTTCCAGCGCAAAAAGACGGACGGCAGCGGCGAGATCTCGTCGAACGCCAGCACGGAATTCATCCATGCGCTCATGGCCAAGGTAGAGGCGGACAGCGCCAAGGTGGCACATCTGGCGTTTGCGAACAAGACGGCCAAAAACCAGCTTACGGGTCTCAGCAGCGACGACGTTGCGGTCGAAAAGTGGGGCGAGATCGCAAGTCTGTTCGTCCAGATGGAGAAGTATTATAAAATGGCGGATGCCCACGTCGTCGACGAGGGGAAATACATTGCCAGAGCGATGTTCAACTACACGGCGTCGGACGTCGCGGAGGTAAAGGAGAAGTACCGCGTCGAGCACTATCTGAGCAACAACGCGGGCAACTTTGTGCACCCGAACGCCGCACGCTACTTCCTGTGCAAATGCGTGGAGGATATGAAGACGCAAAAGCGGAAGGTGCACGAGGCCGTGCTTGAGGCGCAGGAATATATCCGCTCGTTCGAGGAAAAGAAAATCGGCGGCAAGGACGATTCCGGCGCGAAAGGGACGGCGGCCAGCCTCGGCGCCAGAAAGCTGACGCTGATGGAGCGTCTCAAAAACAAGACGACGGATTCGCAGCGTGAGCTGCTGGATGCGCTCGGCGAATACCTGAAGATGGTCAACAAGTACCACAACAGCGCCATCTTCGAGGAGGTTCTGGAAGAGGGCATTGCGTATCTGCAGAAGATCATCAAGGCGTTCAACGACTTCTATGCGTCGTTCGAACTCATGGTCGACGGGCTGGATGCGCGCAAGGAGGCTGTCGCCAGCCGGTACACGGACGGCGCCGGCACCACGGTGCGGTATGTCTGTGCCAGCCCGACCTGCATGAAGGAGCTGGCCGAGAGCCTCGTCTATACCGGCAGCGCCATCAATCCGGACTCCGCGCTGTGCTCCGGCATCTACCAGCGCATCCGCGAATATGCGCTCATGAAAGAGCGTCCGCAGGACAACGAGTATTTCTCGGACATCTTCGAGAAAAACATTCTGGGTTTCTTCATCGATTCGATCATGGAGAAGTACGGCAATCTGGTGGACATGGACATCATTGATGCGCTGCAGCGTGAGGCGCAGATTGTGTGCAAGGGCAAGGATAAGGACGACATCGAGCGCTGGATGGCGAAGATCGTGGAGGAATCCCGCAGTCTGGCCACCCCATTTATCGAAAAGCCGCGCTGCAAGGCGTTCGACGTGATCGATGCCTGCACGTATAACCGGGGCATGACCCAAGAGGCCGAGAAGCTCGGCGGTTTCAAGCGCAAGTTCATCAAGACCTATCTCGGTGACAAGGGCGGCGAGAGCGACGAGGAGATCGGCAAAAACGAGATCGTGTTCTATCAGGCGTTTTACGGTTTGCGCGCAAACGCGCTCAGCAAGTTCGCACCGCCCGAGAACACGCTCACGCTCTCGCGTGACGGCGGCGAGTATTACACGGCCTACTATGACATCGTGCGCGAGCTCAGCCCCAACTGCACCGAGAGCAAGGTCGTCTCCCCGCATCTGGACCGCTGGTGGCATCTGGTGAGCAAAATGCCGGATCTGGACGAGCGGAATCAGGTGCTGCTCGAGCAGCGCAACTACGCGGCGTTCTTCTGGGGTCTTGTCGCCGGGTACTTCACGTTCACGCCCAAAAACCACGGCGGCATCTACACCTACGCGAAGCAGAAGCTGAACATGACCAGCGGCAGCGGCTACCTGACCGTCTCCAACGGCACGGACTGCGACCATCTGTACGAGGTGCTCGATGCGATCTCAATCTATCCGGAGCTTGCCGACCGGATCATGGAGCGCGTGGACAACCGCATCCAGAAGGACATCGACTCCGGCGCCGACTTTGAGCTGCGCAAGGGCTATCTGCCGGCGAACATCGCCAAGTTCCGCATCGAGGAATACCCGATCTATGAGCAGGAGCCGGCAGTGCCGGGCGAGAGACCCGCGCGCAGAAGCTGTGTGCGCAGCATCTTTGACATCCCGGTGCTGATGCGGCGGTCGGTGACGCCGGAGATGATGGAGTATTTCGAAGACACCGCGCTGGATGTGCTGGGCGCGATGCTCGACGAGGTGGAGCGCTATCTGCGCAGCGTGTGCGTCAAGGAAGAGCTCAATGACGTCATGAGTCGCCTAATCGTGGAGCAGTTTGAGCTGTTCGTGCATGATATGCAGATTGAGAAGGAGCAGATGAAGATCCGCTACTTCTTCAAGAGCGCGCTGTTTACCAATATGAAGGATAAGATCTTGAGCACGCTGGAGCGGCTGGATCATGACGAGGACGTGGACTACCTCAACGAGATCGTGGACGCGCTTGAGTGAACGCCACACGCTGGATAGAAAGGCGGTGAGCAGCATCTATTCTGTACTGATACAAAACAAAAAAACGATGGATCAGTTCCATCAGTTTTATCCGTTGTTCATGGAGGCGATCAACGAGGAGCGGATTGGTCTCTGCCGGTGGACGGAAGCCGGGACAACGGTGGATACGGCGCTGCCGGAACTGTGCGACCTGATCGACGGCAAGGAGGAGTGGCGCGCGGTCGTAATCCGCGTTGAGGACGAGGATGCCATGCGCGCGTGCGCCTGCGACCCGCTCAATCCCTACAACTTTCCGTTCGCGCACCGGACGCGGGAGCAGGGCTGTCTGGAAAGCCCCATTCCCCTGGTACGCCTCACGCAGATGCTGGGCGGCGTGCCGCGGCCGAGTATGCAGTTTCAGGCGATGGGTGAGCGCTACGCAGCGCACGCTCCCGCGCCCGACGCGGAGGCGGAGGCGGAATATGACCGCCTGTGCGAGCAGTATGCTTATGACGGCATCGCGCCGTCGGAGCTGTGGCTGATCTCCGTGCGCAAGGACGGCGCGCGTCTGCGCGAAAAGGCGCAGCGCAGCCGCAGCACGGTGCGCGAGTACAGCGCCGAGGGCTTCTGGCAGCGCAATCAATACCCCAGTATGTGCCGCTTCATGGTGTTTGACACGAGCAAGCAGGGCAACTCGCAGAAGCTGGCCGAGCGTCTGAACTTCTGGATGACGGTCCTGCTGCTCACCGGAAACGACATTCCGGCCAGCAGCCTGCAGGCGTATGGTCTTTACCGAGTCGGCGTCGCGTGCGACAAGGAAGCGATGGCGGCGGTGTTTCAGAAAAAGGTCCTGACGATGCGCGTCGCGAGCAAGACCATGGAAGCGCAGATGGAGCATGACAGTAAGCAGCGCCTGCGCGACCAGGAGAACATGTCCATACCAAACTATACGATCGCGGTCGAAATAAAGATGGATCAGCCGAACACCAACGGTCTGCTCGAATCGCCGGGTCAGTTCGGCCTGCTGCCGGCCGATAACCGGGCGGAGCAGGCTGCGTGGGCAGAGCATCTGCCGCGCGCGAACGCGCAGTTTGCCAAGCAGATCGTGCAGATGGAGCGTGCTGTGGATCGAACCGCGGCCGGCGTCAAGAGCCGCTGCGCCTATGAGCAGGAGGCGGTGCAGGAGCTCAACGCGTACCAGACCGAGGATCTGTACTCCGCACTCGATCGGACGCGCGACAACATCATCGACCTGCGCGGCCAACTGCCGGGGATACATTCTCCGGGTGAGGAGGCGCTGGCAAAGGCGGACAAGCGTGTCCGTGACGAGCTGGAGCTGCGCGTGACGCAGCAGCAGTTTTGGCGCGGCGCCATTTTTCTGCTGATCGCCGCGTTTTTGAGCAACGTTCCCGCGCTGGTCTATTCGCTTGTGACCGGCAGCGGCAATCCCGTGCTGCTCGTGCTCGTGCTCGTGGTGCAGCTGCTGGCGTTCGCGGTGGCGGCGCCCATCGTGCTCAGCGCGCAGGCCGCCCGGCTTCGCGCGGCCGTGCAGAATTATAACGAGAAGATCGCCGCGCGCGTGGCCGAACTGGCGCTTGGCATGCGGCTCTATTCCGCATTTCTTAGCAAGGTCGCCTCGCATATGCACGGCAGCTCCTACATGAACATCCTGCAGGGCAAAACGTTTGACACCGAGATGGCTGCCGACGATATGCGCCGGCATCAGAAAGAGATCACAAAGTTTATCTACAAACTCAGAACCTGGGGCGCCGCGCTGCATCTGCGGGCGAACTTCAATTTGCGCGTCGATCCGAGCGACGTATATACCATCAACACGGACGTGCCGCCGGCGGTGAACCCCGAGTACACCCTGCAGTACGGAAAGTCCTGCCGCACCGTGCTGTACCCGTCAGGCGGCGAGCTGGATTCTCCGCTGAGCTTTGTCCGCGAACTGAAGATCGTGCAAGAGGAGATTTATGATGACCCAACAGGCAATCCTTAATATAATCGTCGCGGTGGTGCTGGTTGCGGTCGTAACGCTTCTGGAAAATGCCGTGAACCTGCGCAGGGAGCGCCGCAGCCAGCAGGTCTATTACCCTGCGGTCGCCGCGCTCTACAGCGTCGTCATGATCGTGCTGGCGCTGCTGTTCGGCGGCAAAACGGCCAGCGTGTTCAGCGGGGACTCGCCGCTAAAAAACGCGGAAGTTGCAGCGGCGAACCTCTTGCTCATGCTTGGTTTTGTGCTGGTCAAGGCGCTGGCGCTGATCATCACGTCAAAAGCGTCTGACACACCCAAGCGGCCGAGAGCGCTGATGGAGCGGTATTATTTCTATGATGCCAGCACCGGCAGATGGTATCTCAAGAGCCGATGGCTCAACTTCCGCCAGCTCGTGTTGGGCTGCGTCGTAGCCGGCGTGATCGTCTCCGGTGTGATTCTGGGGCTCGTGTGGGCGCTGGGTGCGGAGCGCGGCACGTGGCTGTATGTGTTTCCGTGCGCGGCGCAGATCGTGCTCAATGAGATTAGCAACTTTCTCAGTGGCCAGACGCGCGACGAGCAGCAGACGACGATCCGCGCAGACGCGTCGTGTTCCTCGCGCATCTCCGTCTTTTCCCGCGTGCAGGGGGCGCTGGCGTATCTTTTCCCGGCGCAGCTGCTCTCGTCGCACATGGGGTGCGAGTTTATGCGCTCCGAGGGTGTGACCAATGTACTCAAGACCCTGTCTGAGTCGGAGGACCGCATCGACCGGATCACGGCGGCGCACTTTGCGCTCAGGGAGGCGTCCGTGCTCAACCCGGACGCGGTGCGCGCCACCACGGAGCTGATGCACCGCAAGAGCGTGCTGTTTTTCACGCCCTTTTACCGGGACGTGGGCGACTATGTCGCGCTCCCGCTCGTGGATACGCTCATCTCCGACAAGAAATGCCTCATCATCACCTCCCGCGCCTCTGTGTGCGGCGATATGAAGGCGTGGATCACGGAACTGCTGGATAAGTACTGCAAGGTGCACTCGCTCTGGAGCGTGGGCTGTTTGGATGAGCGTGCGTCGCACGTTGACGTGGGCATCCTGTCGTTCGGGCAGCTGTACAACCTCAAAATGCTCGAATCCAACCGGGAGTTTTTCCACCGGGTGGACTTTGTACTGCTCTTGGAGCCGTCGCTGATCGTCAACACGGCGCAGATCGCGCTCAACATCATCATGGACGAGATCGCCAAGGATGGCGGCGCACCCATTTACTGCGTCTGCGACCGGCCGACCAACGGTCTGGTCGACACGATGTCGCACCTGCTGTGCACCGAGATCGTCGAGGTCTCGGCGACGCCGGTACCGCGCAGCACCTACACCGCCATGGCGTGGGACGCGGACGGCGATTACGGCCGCCAGCGGATCTTTGACAAGCAGACCCGCTACCTCGGCAACGGCACGGAGCTGGCCGCGGTCGCAATCCGTAACCAGATCCCGCGCGTGACGTGGTTCAGCGAGACCAAGGCCCCCGTGCGGGACATCAAGTGGATCGACGGGCAGTTTTATGCCACGCTGTGCCGGTATATGAACATTTCCAGCCAGCAAAAGGCGCTCGACGAGAAGCTGACGTTCGTGTCGAACCTCTGGTGCGCGCCGTCCGAGAAGGAGCAGTTTCTGATCGTCGAGGACGAGTTTTGCAATATGTTTGCCACCATGAGCCTGTATCTCTCGCGCACTGCCGGGCAGATCTTTGTGAACGTGCTCTCCGAGGACTATCTGCTGCGCGACTATATGCGCTGCAACCGGGAGCTGTTCATGTCCAACCCCAACGCAGTGCCGTCTCTTGTGCCGGATTACGTCAAGAGCGAGCGCAACACGATCATCAAGCTGATCATCACGATGTCGTACCGCGCGCTCACCGAGGAGCAGATCCGCACGGAGCTTGCGCTGGTCGGCATCGAGACCGATGACGTGTTTGCAACGCTGACCAAGCTGATCTGCAAGTACACCGATGCAAACGACGGTGTGCTGACGGTGAAAAACTTCATCCGCGACGATACCGGGGACGACCCGCGCACGGAAAACTGTTTTTCGATCACCGAGCAGGCGTTCAATCAGTTTTTTGCGAGCACGCTGAAAAATGCGTACTACGTTGTTGAGAACGAAAAAGCCACCGAGTATGTGGACGCGAAGCTCTTCGGCCACATCACGCAGTGTATGCTGCCGGGGCAGTTCGTGACCTACGAGGGCAAGTACTATGAGGTCAAGCGTGTGTCGCCGCAGGTGGGCGTGGTGCTGCACCGCGCGTCTGACCTGTATGATGCGCGCAAATACTACCGCCAGCTGCGCACCTATCATCTTGCGCCGCCGGCTGCGGACGCGGTCATCTCGACGCGCAAGGTTATTGACATCGAGCTGACCAAGATCCGCTGCAGCTTCCGCGTCAGCACCTCCGGCTATCTGGAGATGCGCAGCAACCACGATCTGAAGACGGCCAGAGTCATCGACTTCAGTGCGGACAAAATGTGCAGCGAGCTCGAGCGCAGCTACAAAAACAAGGCGGTTCTGCGCATTCGCTTCCCGGACATGGAGCAGGACGTCCGCTTCACCGTTTGCCTGCTGCTGTCGGAGGCGCTGCGCTCCGTGCTCCCGAACGGGTGGCAGTACATCGCGGTCACGCTTCGCTACCGGGACGATGTCGCCGGTATGCTCAACCACATGGTCTACCGGCTCGACGGCGCGGTCGCGGAGGATGACCCGTACATTTACATCATCGAAGACAGTGCGCTGGATCTCGGTCTGCTCGAGGCGGTCGAGCGCAAGCTGCCGATGCTGTTTGAGCTGATCCTGGACTACCTGGAGTGGCACACGGAGAAGCTGCGCGAGCCGCGCTTCAAAGACCCGGTCTATGACATCCATCTCCCGGAGCAGGAGGCAATCGCGGTCGAAAAAGAGAAAGAAGCGACGAAAAAACGCGGCTGGCTCGCGCGCAAGCTCCGCGCGCTCTTCGGGCTGGATAAGCATAAGGAAGAAGAACCGGCAGCAGAACCAACGGCAGAGCCCGCGGCCGAGACACCGTCCGAGGCTGCGCAGCAGCCGGACGGTGCGGCGCCGAGCGCAGAGCCGTCGCCGGACGGTGCGTCCGCGCCCGAGCTTGACCCCGAGGCTGAGGGTGAGCCGCTGCCGGAGCACGCGCCGGAGGCCGATGATCCGACTGCGCAGACGGAGGATGCTGCGCAAGATGAGCTGCTCGACACGCCGGATGCGCCGCTGCCTGCGGGTGCGGATGCCCCCGCGGCGGAGACCGATGCACCCACGGCGGAGACCGATGCCCCCGCGGATGAGCAGACCGATATCTCCGAGACCGAGGACAGCGATGTCTGCAGTCTGGATGGGACGGATATCTTCGAGGACGAGGAAGGCGCGGGAGACGGGGATCTGTTTCACGAAACGATCTTCGAGCAAAATGACATCCTGCCGATCCCGAGGTCCCGCTATCAGAGAGAGTGCTTCCTGAAGTTTGGCTTCGAGGATATGGATTCCCGCCTGCGCGTGAAGGAGACTGTGGCATTTTTGCGTGCGCGCGGTCTCGGCGACAGCGACTTTACCAAGGCGAGAAAGCGCCAGCAGTACACGCGGGAGGAGCAGGCGCAGCAGCAGGGACGCGCGGTCAACCGCTGCGATTTCTGCGGATGCCCGATCACCGGCGTGAGCTATGAGCGCCTGACGGACGGACGTATTCGCTGCAACGACTGCGCCGCAAGCGCGATCACGACGGAGGAGGAATTCCGCAACCTGTTCCGGCAGACGGTGGACATGATGCAGGCGCTGTATCACATCGACTTTGATATGCCGATCCAGGTGCTGATGACCGACGCCAACAACGTTGCGCGCGGCACCGGCAGACTGTTTGTGCCCAGTCAGGAGTATGCCAGCCGCGTGGTCGGCTTCGCCAGATATGCCAACGGGCAGTTTGGTCTCGTGGTGGAAAACGGCGCGCCGCGCATCGCCTGTATCGCCACGGTGGCGCACGAAATGACGCACATCTGGCAGTACCGCAACTGGGGCGAGGCGCAGAAGGCAGCGCTGGCCGAGAAATATGGTCCTGGCCGCCGGACACTGATCATGGAAGGCATGGCCATGTGGGCGGAGATCCAGCTGCTGTACAGCATGGGCGAGACGTATCAGGCCCACGTTGAAGCGGCGGAGACGCTGCAGCGCGACGATGTTTACGGTGTCGGCTTCCGCCTGTTTTGCAATGAATATCCGCTCGTGCACGATGGCGGCGTCGTGGGACGTTCTCCGTTTTTGACGTTCCCGCCGCTCGAGATTGACCTCGGCAGCGTGGAGGATTGACAAAATGAAAAAACTGATAGAGCAATATAACCGCGTCTATGCGCACATCAAGGAGCTGAGTACACAGATCGCGGCGGAGCAGGGCGCGATCGATCAGATGAGCCGAGATCGGAGCGCGCAGATCCGTCTCACGGTCCAGGAACTTCAGGAGAAGATCGCGCGCATCGATGCCACGGCGCAGCAGATCGGCGGTCTGCGCAAGATCGCAATGGAGCACATAAACTCGCTCTCGTGCATAACCGTAGAGGCGCCCGAGGGGTACCGCGTGAACCTCAAACGCCTGCGGCAGTGGACGGAGCTGATCAATCCCTACCCGGTCGTGGAGGACGGGGAGACGCTGGAAGACCCCTATGCACGGCGTGTATACGTGGTGGCGTGCAACGATCTGTTTTTCCTCGATAAAAAGCGCACGGAGTTTACCCGGATGATCCGCACCCTGGAGACCGGCATCGACCGGGACATGGAGGCGGCGGTCGCGGCGCATCTGCGCGAAAAGAATGCGTGCATGGCCTCGCTGTGCAGCTATGCGCACAGCGAGGAGGTCCGGCACTTTGCGTCCGCGCTGAAGGAGGCCTCGGATACATACTGGCACATGGAGGTGCCGGAGACGTTTGAGCCCGGCGAGCGGGATGCGTTCGCGCCCGGCGCGTTTGATATCCAGCTGCCCATCCCGGACGATGCGCAGGTGCGCGCCGCATTCGCAGAGGCGTTCGGCGCGGCGTATGACGTGCAGACGTCCCGGCTGCTGCTGCCGCTGGAGCTGGAGCAGGAGAAGGAGTTTGCCATCCAGATCGAGTGCACCACGGCAAAGACCCAAATGCTCGACCGGGGCATCCAGAACCTGATCCTGAACGTGATCGAGCAAAACCGCCCGGGCAGCCGCAGGATCTACTATCTGGATGCGGCGCGCTACAACAGCGCGGGCCTCGGCACGCTGCGCCGGCTGGAGGACACCTTTGCATTGGAGAAGGTGCCGAGAAATGCCGAGCAGATGTCGGAAGTGCTCGAGACCATTTTGGCATCGTTTGATGACGTGGACGAAGTGATCGGCTATGCGGACTCCGTCGCGGAGTATAACGCGGGCGTCAAGACCGACAGCGCGCTGCCGCGCACGCTCTTGATCCTTAACGGCTGGCCGCGGTCGTTCACGGCCGAGCACAACCGCCGCATCAGCCGCATCATGTCCAACTACGAGCGCTATGGCGTGTCCTTTGTGGTGGTCGGCTACTATCGCAATCAGGAGATGGCCCGCCTGCAGCAAAACGAGACGCTGCCGGAGTACGCAGACCAGAATGCGATCCACATTCGCTACGGGGCGAGCGGGTCGACGATGTCGATCGGCGAGGAAGCGCCCTACCGGTTCCGGTGGTTTTATTTGAAGCACGCACTCTCGGATGGCTATGTGGACGCGGTGCGCAACCTGACGGTGCGCAAGAAGGTGATCGGCAACGACTACACCGCGCGCTGCGATATGTACACGCTGCCGGAGTACATGGCGCCGGATTATAAGCGCGCGTATCAGCCGGTCGAGCTGCCCTACGGCATCGACGGCAAAGACAAAGAATACAAACTGTCGTTCGAGCGTGAAAACTTCGCGGCGTTTCTGATGGGCGCGTCGCGCTCCGGTAAGTCGACGCTGCTGCACACGCTCATTACCGGCATCGTGCGCAACTATCACCCCGACAACGTGGAGCTCTGGCTGGCGGACTTTAAGATGCTGGAGTTTAAGAAGTACATGGATCACTGTCCGCCGCACGTCAAGTACATCCTGCTGGATGAGTCCAGCGAGCTGGTCTACGACCTGATCGACAAGCTGACAGACGTCATGCTGGAGCGGCAGCGCGCGTTTGCGCGGCTGGGCGTGGAGCGTCTGGATCAGATTGATCCGCAGACGCTGGACGCGCCCATGCCGGTGATCTTCGTGATCCTCGATGAGTTTTCGCTCATGTCGCAGGCGATCGCGGACTCGGATGTCTACAAGCTGCGCCTGCAGAATCTGTTGGCCAAGGGTGCTGCGCTCGGCATCAAGTTCCTGTTTGCGAGCCAGACCTTCACCTCCGGTGTCGGCGGCCTGACGACGACGGCCCGCGCGCAGATCCAGCAGCGCATCGCCATGAAAGCCGAGGCGAGCGAGATCAGCGAGACGCTGGATCTGTCGAGCGCGCTCAAGACGGACAAGGTCGCCAACTGGATGGATGCGCTGCCGCCGCATTATGCGCTGGTCAAGTGCCGCTTCGGCGCGGATGTCCGCCCGGACGTGATCCGCGTGCACACGCTCTATATCCCGGATTACGCGGTGCGCGACGCCCTGATCGACAAGATCGCCCGGCAGATGCAGCCGGTGGATGCGTACTGCCCGAAGGAAAACAACACCTATGTTGACAAGCACCGCGTGCTGGTGGACGGCAACTCGTATGAGGCGTTTTCCGCCGACGCGCTGGCGGAGTGCCTTGCTGCAGAGCAGAATGATGACGGCTGGGAGCAGACGGTCCTGACGCTCGGCGCGCCGCGGTTGATGGCGCACGTCCGGCCGATCGTGGTCACGGATGAGACGCGGGAAAATCTGCTGCTCATCGGCAAGCCGGCGGAGAAAATGTGCGCGGCCTCGGTGCTGACGTCTATGCTCCGCGCCTTCCTGCTGCAAGGGCGCAAGGTGCAGATCTGGGCGTATGAGCGCAACGGCATCTATACGCTCTGCCGTGAGCAGGTCTGGGTCGGCGAGGCGTTTCGTGGCATCGAATACGTCGTCGGCATCGACGCGATCTGCGATGCGGTGCGCGACCTGAAGGAAAAGATCCGCAACAAGGTCGAGGACGGGACGCTCATCCTCCTGCTCGGAATGGATCGCATCTGCTGCGATTTTGACTTCCTGCAGGGCGACACGGCGGCCTCGACGGCCTCGGAGGTCGCAGAAGCGGTCGAGGCCAGCCGTACCGAGCTGGACGATCAGGCGCGTCGGTCGGGCGCGTCGGTGGGAACGTTTGAAGAGCTTCTGGATACGCGCATGGCGCTGCTCTGGGACGATGACGAGCAGGCGGAGCAGGCGCGCGCCAACGGCGTCTCGGAGGCGGAGCTGCCGCAGCATTTGGAGGCGGCCGAGGCCGCTTTCCGGGAAAAACTGGCGCAGACGCTGCGCGCATCTGCCGCGGAGCAGGAGCCGAAGCCCGCGTCCCAACCGGAGCCGAAGCCGGAGCCGAAGCCGGAACGCGGCGCGTATGCCGCGCAGGCGGATTTCCAGTACGTTTTGAAGATGGGCAGCCGCATGGGTTACCACTTTGCAATGTTCCTGTATAACTATTCGGATCTGAAGATGACCGGCGCGCGGCTGGAGTGGTTCCGGCACAGACTGTCGTTCCAGCTCTCGGTCGACGAGTCGCGCGATATCTTCTCCACGCGCGCTGCATCGACGCTGCCCGAGCACGTGTGCGAATACAGCGACACGCTCTATCAGTTCTCGTTCCGCCCCTATCTGCACGGCGGCCTGTCGTGGGAGGGCTGGACGGTGGACGAGCAGGGGACTGTTATCAGCCCCTTTGCCGAGGAAACACACAGCAAAACCGCAATCAAAAAGGAGTGAAACACGATGGATGTATCAAATGAACAGAGTTATATGGAGATGATCCATGCGCTGCAGCTGTATAAAGCGCAGGTCACGCAGACGTGCGGCGTCATGCTCAAGGCTGCGGATGACTGTCTGGACAACACCATGGGCGATGCGAGTGCGGTCAAGACAGCCAAGCAGCTCAGCGCCTGCTGCAAAAAGATCCAGCCCCAGCTTGAAGAGGTGGAGCGGATCGCAAAAGATCTGACCCGAGAGCTCGAAGAACTGAGGAGAACGACCAAAAACGAGGAGTCGTAAAGAGGAGGAAACGCACATGATTTATGCAGCAACAGAGCCGGGCGTAGAAGAGCTGCGCAGGCTGATCCAGAGAGTCCGCGACTGCGTGCAGGAGGTAGAAGAGGCGTCGCGGGCGGTGGAAAACACGGCTGATGGGCACAGATCGACACTCGGCCCGCACTATGCGGAACTGGAAGAAGCTCTGCAGGAGATCCGCGCGGCGCTGACCCAGGCGTCGGGGCCGGCGGAGGACGCAGCGCAGCAGCTGGAGCGCGTTGCGATGAAGTATGAGGCCATCATCGCAAAGAAACTCATCCGCAGCGGTGGCCGGGGAAAATAACGCCCCCGACCGAAGGCGGCACGGTCGGACAGGGATCACAGCCCGGCGCAAATGCGCCGGGCAGGGCCGCCGGAGCGGAGCGTGCCGACGGTCACGGCGTGCGTGGGCGTGTCAGGCGCATCACGAATGAGGCGGCCGCGAACATTCATCCGCAGACGTTTCAAGACTGGCATGGTGCTGCTGAAACCTTGGATGACTCAGGGAAAGGCGGTTATCATGCCGTTCCGGGACGACATGGGGATTTGACACCGGAGGAGTCGGCTGGCGGCATAACAGCAACTCCCGGTTTCGGCGGCAACGATAGCCGGTGCGTGTCGGAAGGCATGATTTCTGGTCAAGAATTATTAGATCGTTTTGGAACGGAACGGCATAGAAACGGCTCTGATTATTTTGTCAAGGGCGATCATTTTGATCAGTTTGAGAATAATTACTACGCCCCTGACGATTCTTCTTATACCCCATATGACACTCCGGTTCAACGCGACATTTCACCGGGATTGATAGAGGGCATTCATTTGGGCAAGGGAGAGGTTGAAAATCCCAGTATTTTCTGGGGGCAGCATAAGAAAGGCGGAACTGCAGAAAGCTTCCAAGAAATGGCGAGCCACATTCCGGAAGTCAGAGCTCGATTGGCGGCTGGAGAAACACTCGATGATCTGGCCAGAGATGACAAATTGTCGGCTTGTGTAGGCATCTACTTTAGAAATATGCCGGAAGTTATCGAATGGGATGGATATTATGAGTTTTCCAGCAACGGAAGACATAGAATACTGGCTGCACGTGCATTGGGCCATGATATCCCCGTGAAGGTTATCGGCAAGCGCTCGTGGCACAAGGCGGGAAAATGAGTCTGCAAAAGAAGCGGATAAGCGGATAAATGATCGATAGAGATCGCAAGTTTCTATGTTCCCTGAATCAAAAGCGCCGGATGAGACATCCGAAGACACGTTGTTAGATGAGGTTAGAGTATGCAATGGATCTTTTGTTTTGCCGTCGCGCTGATCATCTGCGTGGCAGGCGTGGTGCAGCTGTTTTTGCCGCGGACCTCGCACCTTGTGGATGCGGGCACTTCGGCGCGCTTTCGCCGGATGGCTGCGAGCGTGTTTGCGGCGGCAACGGTTTTGTTCCTGCCGATCTATGGGGAGATCTTCGCGGGAGAGCCGCTGCGCTGGCTGAAGGTGCTGCTGCTGTCGGTGCACAACACGATCCGGCTGTTCATCGTGGACGGAGAATTCACGATCGTCACGGATCATCTGACGGCGGATAACGGCTGGATCTTCACGCCGTACAGCGTCTTGTTTGCGGCACTGTTTGTGGCGGCGCCGCTGCTGACCTTCGGCGTGGTCTTATCGTTTTTCAAAAACGTGTCGGCCTATCGGCGCTATGACTGTGGCTATTTTCGGGATGCCTATATCTTTTCGGAGCTCAACGAGCGCTCGCTCGCGCTTGCGGAGAGCCTGTTTGCCAACGCGCCCAGACGGATGCTCGTCTTTACGGATGTGTTTGAAAAAAACGAAGAGACGAGCTATGAGCTTTTGAAGCGCGCGCGCAAGATTGGCGCGATCGTGTTCCGGGACGACATTCGCGTCGTGCGCCTGAAGTTCCATTCGCCGCACAGAAAGCTGTGTTTTTTCACGATCGGCGAAGATGAGACGGAAAATATGGAGCAGGCGATCCGCCTGATCGAAAAATACCGCACGCTCGACAACACGCACCTGTTCGCGTTTTCCACCTCGGCGGACAGTGAGCTGCTGCTCACGGATATCGACAAGGGCCGCATGAAGGTGCGCCGCGTCGAAGAGGTGCGTGCCCTGATCAACCGCATCCTGTATGAGGACGGCGAGAAGATCTTCGCGGGCGCGCAGCTGGCGGCCGATGGCACGGAGAAGCAGATTTCGGCGCTGGTCATCGGTCTCGGGCAGTACGGAACGCATATGCTCAAGTCGCTGAGCTGGTTTTGCCAGATGGACGGCTACCGGATCGATATCCATGCGTTCGACCGGGATCCGCTGGCCTATGACAAGCTGTATGCGCAGTGCCCGGAGCTGCTGTCGGACGCCTACAACGGCGTCTATCTGCCGGGCGAGGCTCAATACCGCATCGATGTCCGCTCCGGTATCGATGTGTGGACGCGGCAGTTTGCCGACGCCGTGGCGCAGCTCACGGACGCGACCTATGTGCTCATTGCGCTCGGCTCGGATCAGGAAAACGTCCGCGCGGCGGTCTATTTGCGCATGCTGTTTGAGCGGATGCATATCCATCCGGTGATCCAGACAATCGTATACAGCGCCGTGGAAAAAAGCGCGCTGTGCGGCATCTGCAATTACCGCGGCCAGCCTTATGACATCCGTTTTTCCGGTGACACAAAAACGTCCTACTCCGAAAAGACGATCCTGGACTCCGCTCTGGAGGCGGACGCGCTGGCGCGCCACTTGAAGTGGGACGACGACGAGGAGAGCTTCTGGCGCTATGAGTATAACTACCGCTCGTCGGTAGCAACCGCGATCCATATGCGGGCGCGCATCGCTTGCGGCATCCCCGGCGCCGACAAGAAGATCGAGGATCGGACGCCTGCCGAGGCTGAGGCAATGGATCGGCTGGAGCACCGGCGCTGGAATGCGTATATGCGCTCGGAGGGGTACATTTACAGCGGCAGTCCGGATAAGGCCAGCCGGAACGACCTTGCAAAAATGCATCACGATCTGGTGGATTTTTTGCGCTTGACAGAGGAAGAGAAGAGAAAAGACAGCCGTGTCAGCTCCGTGTGAGCGCGGCACGCCGACCAAAGAAAACAGACGGGAGACCGAGATGGAACGGTACGGGCACATTTTTATCAGTTATTCCTCCAAGGAGGCAGCGGTCGCGGCCAAGGTCTGCGACTATCTGGAGGCGAGCGGCATCAGATGCTGGATCGCCCCGCGCAACATCGATGCCGGCGGGAACTATGCCTCGCAGATCGTGAGCGCGATCAAAACCTGTGAGATCCTCGTTGTGTTGGCCTCAGAAAACACGAATGCATCCGGCCACGTCAGCAACGAGGTCAGCATCGCATTTGACAATCGGAAAGTGATCATTCCCTTTAAGCTGCAGGATTTCAACTTCACGGATGAGTACCTGTATTTCTTGGGACGCAAGCACTGGATCGAGGCATATGAGGACTTGCCCGGCGCCATGCGCACGCTCAAGGAGACAATCCTGTCGCTGTCCACGGCGTTTCAGCCGGAAAAAGAGCCGACGCCCGCCGTCGAGCAGATGCCGCCGTCCCCGCCGAGCCCGGAGCAGGCGCCCGAGGCGGCCGACTATACGCGCGAGACGATCGTGGATCTGCTGATCGAAAAAAGCGGCAAGTATCCGTACAATATCTACGAGAAGATCTGCACGCCGGAGGGCAAGGCACGGGTCAGGGCCTGCGCGGATCAAATGTTCCGCGAGACGGTCAAGACGTATCGCCACAGTAAGCGCGTGGCGGAAGGGGAGAGCCCCGTGGATCTGATCGTGCGGGAGCTGCTGGAGCAAGAGGGCGCGATGATCCAGGTGCAGGGAATGCCGGGCAGCGCAAAAAATATGATCTTGCAGCTGGCGTTTTATGAGCTGCTGGAGCGGTTTCGCGCGGGCGAGACGAATGTGCTGCCGTTTTACATCTCCGCCAGCTATTATGAGAAGATCCCATACAATCCGCAAAGCGTCCATGAGCAGATGCACGATATCCTCAGCAAGGAGTTTTGTGCGTATTTTTCCTTCCTGCGCGCAAATCCCGCGGTGCGGCCGGTGCTGATGATCGAGGCGATCCGCGAGCACAATGTGGCAAAGATTGCACCGGAAAATGTGATCTTTGAGCTCTGGCGCGAGCAAGGGCGTTTTTCGCGTGTGTGCGCGATGGATGTCGGCCTGATCAAAAACCGCTCGCGGCTCAAGCGCGTGATCCCGATCACGGGCGACACGAAGGGATATGTGTTTCTCACGAGCCCCGTCCCGATCGACGATCAGGCGGCGGTCATGGCGCTGATCGAAAGTGTGTTCGGAATCTACGGCTATGACTTGCTGCCGGAGAGCACGTATTCGGTGCTCAAGGAGCTGAAATTTCCGACGGTGGACATTTTTCTTGTGCGGCTCATCGCAAAGGAAATGCTGTCCATGTGCGGTCAGGAGGAGATCAGCCTGACCGAGGTCTATGAGAAGCTGGCGCTCTCTGAGCTCTATGGCGACACGGAGCGGCTGGCCGTCGTCGCGGAGGAGCTGTATGACTACGTGTTTGACCCGTCGTACATTTTCAGCGCTTCGGAGTACAACGCTGCGATGTGGTCGCTGCCGCACAAGCACGGGACGTTTTTGGATTTCCTGATCGCTTATTATTTTGTCCGCCGCATCGAGGACTATCAGAGTCATGACGAGCAGCGCTTCTTTGGCACGATGCTCACGGCGATGGCAAACCGGTTCATGACCTCGTTCATGAAGGATAATTACGCGCTGCAGGAGACGATGCTGCGCTTTATCACCGAAAACTATGAAGTGTTCGACGTGCAGCAAAAGAGCAACGCCGCCTATTGGCTGGGGCGCATCAGCTATAAAAACCTGGTCATGGAGGCGCTGACGCTTCTGACCAAGGAGTTTACAAAGTATAAGCCGATCGTCAAGACGAACAACAAAAACACGCAGGAAAACTGCGACCGGCACTTCCTGTTTCGCGCGATCTGCACAGGTATGCTGAGCCAGGGTCAGGCCAATATGATGGACGAGTATCTGTGCGTCGTGGTCAATAACGATATCGCCAACGCAATCAACCGCGGGGCGACCATCGAATACTTCGGCGACAATTATCAGATGGTGGCGCACGATACCTACTATCTGGACACGGACCTGAGCGCCGGCGAGCAGGCGATCCGCATCCTCAACAGCCGCATCGAGCGCGCGCTGCTCGGCGATGCCGGCGGCTTTGTCGAGAGCGACCTTGTGACCATGCTCACGCTGCTGCAGGCGCGTATGCAAAACCCGCGTCTGACGCTCAAGTTCGACATCCGGCCGTACATTCAAAAGGCGCTGGAGTTTTTACGGGTGTATCAGGGCCGGCCGCAGAACATCGTTTCGAGCAAGCTGCAATATTATTTTAAGAGCGTCGAGGAAGACTTCAGCATCTATATGCAGGGCGGAGTGTTCGACATCGGCCCGATGATCTACAACCGCTACCGTTCCCTGCGTCAGGTCAAGCGCCATCAATGGGTCTCGCATCAGATTGAGGACCCGGAGAGCGTTTCGGAGCACGCCTACAGCGCGTGGCTGATGGCGATGTTCTTCCTGCCGGAGGAGCACCATTCGGAGGGATACTGCAAGCGCGAGATCCTGGATATGCTGCTCATTCACGACATGGCGGAGGCTGTCAGCGGCGCGCAGGTGACGCAAGCGCCCGGCGCGCGCGATACGCTTGCAGACCGGAACGATGTTTTGCGCAAGCTGTTCTTAAAGGGTAGTTACCCGGATGTTGCGAATCTGACATATTACTACAACATCTGGACGGGGTATTATAACGGCCTCAACACGAACGCCCGCACGGCGCGTGACATCAATCTCCTGCAGTCGGTGTATACCTTCTGTGAGTATTACTGTATGTATCCGGAACATTTTACGCTTGCGGAGGTCGGGCAGTGGCTGGATGAAAAGCACAAGCTCCGCACGGAGCTCGGCTATCAGCTCTTCGACCGCCTGATCACGAACAATTTGGATTTTGCCAGCGTCATGGAGGCCGCAAAGCGTGGCTGAGCGCGCGGCGCATATACGCGCCTGGTCGATGGCGAGTAGACACGCGGCAATCAAATAGGAATCGCAGCCCGCCCGGGGAGCATTGCTCCCCGGGCGGGTCGTTTTTTTGCGCCGAGGCGCAAACCTGCGCATCCGTTCTCCAGCGCATCCTCCGGCGCAATGCCCGCTGCGCGCTTTGCGGCGCAAAAATTTTCGCTCCGCAGCGCATATCCGCGCGCGGTTTCGCCGACAATAACCGGGAAGCAAATCCCGAACTTGCGCCTTTGGAGGAATGGATATGTACAAAAAGGACTTTATCGACACCAACGACTTCTCCCGGCAGGAGCTGCTGGACATCATTGAGCTGTCGCTGGCCATCAAGCGCGCCATCGCGCAGGGGTATTATCCCCCGCTGATGAAAAATATGAACCTCGGCATGATCTTTCAGCAGTCGAGCACCCGCACGCGCGTGTCGTTCGAGACGGCCATGAGCCAGCTCGGCGGCCACGCGCAGTATCTCGGCCCCGGCATGATCCAGCTCGGCGGCCATGAGACCATCGGCGACACGGGCAAGGTGCTCTCGCGCCTGGTCGACGTGGTCATGGCCCGCGTCATCGAGCACAAGACCATCGTGGAGCTCGCCGACGCGTGCACGATCCCGGTCATCAACGGCATGAGCGACTATAACCACCCCACGCAGGAGATCGGCGACCTGTGCACGATCTGCGAGCACCTGCCGGCGGGCAAGCGGCTCGAAGACTGCAAGGTCGTCTTTGTCGGCGACGGCACGCAGGTGTGCGCGTCTCTCGGCTTCATCACCACGAAGCTTGGCATGCACTTCGTGCACTACGGCCCGGAGGGACACCAGCTGGGCGCCGACCACAAGCACATTCTTGAGGCCAACTGCAAGCGCTCCGGCGGCACCTGGGCCGTCACGGACGAGCGCGACGCCGTGCGCGGCTGCACGGCGTTTCTGGAGCACCTGCGCCGCAGCGGAGATATTTAAAAGAACGACCGCCCCGGATGGGGGCGGCCTTTTTTGTCATATGTATTCTCTTTGGGTGATCCGTTTTATGATCGCCCGAGC
>JAXYYF010000121.1:0-13893 GCA_037419475.1 bacterium | reverse complement strand
CCTTGTTGCCGTGGCGGCCTGCCATCTTGTCGCCGGGCTGGATCTTGCGGCGCTGGGCGATGTAAACACGGACGACCATGTTCACGCCGGGGCCGAGCTCGTCGCCGTTCTCGCGGGAGAACACCTTCGCGTCGACCACGATGCCGCTCTCGCCGTGGGGCACCTTGAGGGAGGTGTCGCGCACCTCGCGCGCCTTCTCGCCGAAGATCGCGCGCAGCAGACGCTCCTCCGCAGTCAGGTCGGTCTCGCCCTTGGGCGTGACCTTGCCGACGAGAATATCACCGGCGTGGACCTCCGCGCCGATGCGGACGATGCCGCGCTCGTCAAGATCCTTGAGCGCATCCTCGCCGACGTTGGGGATATCGCGGGTGATCTCCTCAGGGCCGAGCTTGGTATCGCGGGAATCAAGCTCGTACTCCTCAAGGTGAATGGAGGTGTAGAGATCCTCGCGGACAAGGCGCTCATTGAGGAGCACCGCGTCCTCGTAGTTGTAGCCTTCCCACGTCATGAAACCGACGAGGATGTTGCGGCCGAGGGCGATCTCGCCCTGATCGGTGGCCGGGCCATCCGCCAGCACAGTAGGATCGACCGTTTCACCCTTCTCGTTGACGTACTTGCCGTGCACGCGCTCGCCGACATCGACGATCGGGTGCTGGTTAATGCAGGTACCGTGGTTGGAGCGCAGGAACTTGGTAAGCTTGTATTCCTTCGTCTCACCGTTATCGTAGGCAACAGTGATGGCGCGCGCGTCCATCTTGGTCACGACGCCGTCGCCCTCGGCGAGGACTGCGACCTCGGAGTCCACGCAGATCTTGTGCTCCATTCCGGTGCCGACGATGGGTGCCTCGGGGCGGAGCAGAGGAACGGCCTGACGCTGCATGTTCGCGCCCATCAGGGCACGGTTCGCGTCGTCGTTCGGAAGGAACGGGATCATTGCCGTTGCGATGGAGACCATCATGCGCGGGGAGATATCGATGAAGTCCACGCGGTCGCGGTCGACCTCGACGATCTCGTCACGGTGGCGGCAGGTGATACGGGGATTGATGAGACAGCCGTTCTCATCGACCGGCTCGGCAGCCTGACCAACGATGAACTGGTCCTCCACGTCGGCGGTCATGTACGTCACCTCGTCGGAGACGTGGCCGGTGGCGTGGTCGACGGCGCGGAAGGGCGCCTCGATAAAGCCGTACTCATTGATGCGGGCGTAGGTCGCCAGATAGGAGATCAGACCTATGTTCGGGCCTTCAGGGGTCTCAATGGGGCACATACGGCCATAGTGGCTGTAGTGAACGTCTCGAACCTCCATGTTCGCGCGCTCGCGGGACAGACCGCCGGGGCCCAGGGCAGACAGACGACGCTTGTGCGTCAGCTCGGCGAGCGGGTTCGTCTGATCCATGAACTGGGAGAGCGGGCTGGAACCGAAGAACTCCTTGATCGCCGCGGTGACCGGACGGATATTGATAAGGCTCTGCGGCGTAACGATATCGAGATCCTGAATCGTCATGCGCTCGCGGATGACGCGCTCCATACGGCTAAAGCCGATGCGGAACTGGTTCTGCAGCAGCTCGCCCACGCAGCGCAGGCGGCGGTTGCCGAGATGGTCGATATCGTCCTTGGTGACGACGCCGTGCGCCAGCGCGTTCATGTAGTTGATGCTTGCAAGGATATCGTCGACCAGAATGTGCTTGGGTGCGAGCAGATCTGCGTTCTCGCGCAGAGCCTCCTTGAGCTCCTCGCCCTCGTAGCGGGAGAGCAGATCCTCCAGCACGCTCTTGCGCACGCGCTCCTTGATGCCGCACTCAGCCACAGGGTCGAAGTCCACGAAGCGGGAGAGGTCGACCATGTTGTTGGAAAACACGCGCAGCGTCTTGCCGTCAAGGTCGAGCGTCACGTCGTTCACGCCGATGGCATCAAGCTCGCGCGCCTCGTCGCTGGTCATAATATGCCCGGCGTCGAAGAGGATCTCGCCCGTGCGCGGGTCGGCGACGGGGTAGGCGAGCTTCTGGCCGTGGATGCGCGTCCACAGCGCAAGCTTTTTGTTGAACTTATAGCGGCCGACCATGGACAGATCATAGCGGCGCGGATCGAAGAAGAGGTTTTTGATGAGGCCCTCTGCGGCCTCGACCGTGGGCGGCTCGCCCGGGCGAAGCTTGCGGTAGATCTCCAGCATGGACTCCTCATAGGTCTTGCAGGCATCCTTTTCGATGGTGACCTTGATGCGGTCGTCATCGCCGAAGAGATCGAGGATACCGGCGTCGGTCTTGAGGTCGGCATACTCTTCCAGCTGGCCGCCGAGGGCGCGGATCAGCTCGGTAATGGGGATCTTGCGGTTTTTATCGATACGGACCCAGAATACCTCGTTGGTGTCCGTCTCATACTCCAGCCACGCGCCGCGGTAAGGGATCACAGTGCTGGTGAGCAGAGGAAGGTCGGTCTTGAGATCGATCTCCTTGCCGTAGTACACGCCCGGAGAACGGACGATCTGGCTGACGACCACGCGCTCGGCACCGTTGATGACGAACGTGCCGGACTGGGTCATGAGCGGGAAATCGCCCATGAAGATCTCCTGTTCCTTGATCTCCTTGGTCTGATTGTTAAAGAGACGCACGTTCACCTTGAGCGGAGCGGCATACGTGGCGTCGCGCGCCTTGCACTCCTCCACGTCGTACTTGGGCGGCTCATCCATCTTGTAGCTGATAAAGCTCAGCTCCAGATTGCCGGCATAGTTCGAGATCGACGCAACGTCGTTGAACACTTCCTGCAATCCCTCGTCGAGGAACCACTTGTAAGAACTCTTCTGAAGCTCCAGAAGGTTCGGCATCTCCATGATTTCCTCATGTCGAGCGAAGTTTTTGCGAAGGGTCTTGCCGTACATCTTGTCCTTGGCCATTGTTGCTCTTCACGCCTTTCCTTTCCCGACAGTCTGTCTCCGTCGGGGAATGTATTCCTGCCGCCGGTATGATACGCGCGGCTTTGTTGATAAAAGTATGTTTTCCCCACTTGTGCTTTTTTGTCTGCTGTGCTATTCTTTCGGTAGTTTGGGGAGTGTCCATTTCGCATACTCTCAGATATAAGCGTCTTATTTTACCAAACCCGTGCGCATAAGTCAAGAGGAAATTTGTAAACATCCGCGTTTTTTCGCCGGATGTTTCTTTTTTTTTCTTTTGCAAAAATTTATCAAAAAAGAACGGACAGGGCGTTTCGTCCCATCCGCTCTTTTCGTTTTTCATTCACGCATCCCGTGGCGTCAGATCAAGCGTCCGCTCCGCGATCCTGCAGGCAAGATTCCGGTTGTGCGTCACGGCGATCAGCCCCATATTCCGCCGCTCCGCCTCTGCCAGCACGACATTCCAGATCTGCGCCTGTGTGATGACATCCAGCATGGTGCTGATCTCGTCGCAGATCAGATAGTCCGCGCCGCTCATCAGCGCCCGCGCCACACAGAAGCGCTGAAGCTCTCCGCCGGAAAGCTCGCGCGGATAGCGGTCGAGCCACGCCCGCTCAATGCCGAACGCATCGAGCACCTCTTCGCGGAAGCCCTCACTCTCCTCCAAAACCTGCCGGAGCCGCCAGCGAGGATCGACCGCCTGCTCCGGATGCTGAAAGATCAGCTGCACTGGGCATACACCCCTGCGCGGGAGCGTCCTGCCGTCGAGCAGGATCTCACCCTCCCGCGGCTTGAGATAGCCGGAGAGAAGCTTGGCCAGCGTCGTCTTGCCGCAGCCGCTTGGTGCAAAAAGCGCCAAACGCTCGCCGCGCGCAACCGTCACGCTGCATCCACTGAGCACCCACGGCTGTGTGCGTCCATAGCGGAACGAGACATTTCTTGCTTCAAGCGCCATGGCAGCACCTCACTTCCCCGCCGCGCACCTCAGTGACCGGCGGAAGCTCTTTTTCACACTGCTCCGTCCGCAGCGGGCAGCGTGGCGCGAACAGGCAGCCGTGTGGCAGATTTCCCGCGTAGGGCTGAAAGCCAGAAATGGGCTCGAAGCCGTTTTGCGGCAAAGCCCGCCACAGCGCCTTGGAATATGGGTGACGCAGCGCCTCCGGCCCTTTGCGGAAATCCTCCGCCGGCGCGGTTTCCACCGTCGTTCCCGCGTAGAAAACTGCCACACGATCGGCAAATTCGACCGCCAGATCAATGTCGTGTGTAATAAGAATCACCGCCTTACCCGCATCCGCCATTTCACGGAACATCCGCAGCGCTTCCAGCGCCTGCTCCAGACTCATGCCCGGCGTCGGCTCGTCTGCTATGAGCAGCTCGGCGTCCGTCAGCAGCGCCGTGGACACCAGCACGCGCCGCGCCATGCCGCCCGAGAGTTCAAAGGGATACAGCCGCTCCGTCTCCTCGGGCAGTCCGAGCCGGCGGAAGATGCCGCGCCGCTTTTCCGTCAGCCGCGGCCGGTAGTGCCCATCCGCCTGCTCGCCGACGCGCATGAGCGGATCAAGGTAGGTCGTTGACTGCGGAACGAGCGCCAGCTCTCTCCCGCGCAGCTCCCTCTGTCGTGCGGCGGTCAGCTCCTCGCCCTTATAGTGCAGATGCCCGCGCACGACCGCGTTTTCCGGCAATATGCCGAGGATGGCGGAGGCCAGCAGACTCTTTCCTGAACCCGACGAGCCGGCGATGGCGACGATCTCGCCTGGCCGCACCGTCAGATACAAGTTTGAGATCACCTGAAGCTCCTTCCGCTCCAGTCCGCCGTCGTACATCCGGAAGGACACGGACAGGTCGTGAAGCTCCAGCAGCGTTTCCTTTTTCTGTTCCATTGCCCCTCCTATTCCTGCGCGCTGTACGGGTCAAGCAGTATGCGCAGCTGTTCGCCCACGCGGTCGATCAGCAGCACAACGAGCACAAGCGTCGCGCCAGGCAGCACCGCCGTCCACCACATTCCCGCCGAGAGGTAGCGCATGCTCTCAGAGAGAATAATGCCGATCGCGGGCTGCTCCGGCGGCAGTCCGAAGCCCAGAAAGGACACGGACGCCTCATGCAGTATCGCGTGCGGCAGCATCAGCACCAATCCCACAATGAACTGCGGCACAAGATGTGGCAGGAAGTGATGCCGCAGTACCCAGCCGCTCGGCTTTCCCAGCCTGCGTGAGATGGCCGCATACGGCTCCGTGCGCAGCTGCATCACCTCGCCGCGGATCAATCGGGCCAGACTGCACCAGTGCGTCGCAGCGATGCCCACGAGCAGTCCCTTCACCCCGCGGCCAAGCGTGAAGGAAATGAGAATAATCAAAATCGTATGCGGCACGCCCATCACAAGGTCAATGAGCCAGCCAACCGCCGCGTCCACAGCCCGTGAGCCGGCTGCGGCAGCCGCACCGATGAGCACGGCGGCCACCGCACTCACCACAGAGGCGGCAGCGCCGATAAGAAGGCTCACCGACAGTCCCTTGAGCGTGCGCAGGAAGATATCCCGTCCCAGCGTGTCCGTACCAAAAAGGTGCGCAAGGCTCGGCGCGAGCCGTGCCTCGAGATAACTTCCAGCCACAGCCTCCTCCGGGATCATCACGCCGCAGACGCAGATCGCGGCCAGCACAGCGGCCAGCGCAGCGGTCAGCAGAACCGCTTTTGCCCTCTGATTCATTCGCTTCATCGCTCCACCTCCCGGATCCGTGGATCGACCACGCCGTAGAGCAGGTCGGCAATCAGGTTGCCCACACAGACAAAGAGCGCGGAAAAGAGCGTTACGCCTAAAAGCAGCGGCACATCCCCCTGCAGTCCCGCCTCTGACACGGCGCTGCCGAGGCCGGGATAGCTGAACACATTCTCAGCCAGCACCGAGCCGCCGAAGAGCTCGGCAAACGAAGCGAATTGCAGCGAAAGCGCAGGGAGCAGGATATTGCGCAGCCCATGGCGGCGCAATATCGTCCAGCGTCCCTCGCCCCGCGCGCGGGCAAAGAGCACATAATCGCCGGAGAGCACCTCCAGCAGCTTCTGTCGCGTGTGGAGCGCAATGCCAGAAATCGAGGTCAGAGCCAGCGTCAGCGCCGGCAGGAGCAGATGGTGCAGTCTCTGCCAGACGGTCACATTCTCCTGCAATACCCCGATGGGCGAGGAAAACCCGATAGGGAACCAGCCGAGCCTGACCGCAAAGATCAGCAGAAACACCAGCCCCAGCCAGAACGACGGCACGGACGAGAGCGTATAGCAGATCTTCTTTCCCACCCGATCCGGCAGCCGGCCCCTGTACATTCCCATCACGCAGCCGGCGGCAAAGCCGATCAGTCCGGACAAAAGCCACGCGCAAAGCATCAGCGCGAGGGAGTTGGCAAAGCGCTCGCGGATGATGTCCGCAACGCTCCTGCGGTAGATGGAGGATTCGCCCAGATCGCCGTGAAGCACCGAAGTGAGCCAGCTGAAATACCGTTCAGCCGGCGGCTCATCTACGCCCCAGTAGTCCTCGATCTGCGCGCGCTGCTCGGGCGAGACCGCCGTCCCCAGCCCCAGAATATACTGCTGTACGGGATCGACCGGCGAGGCGCACACCAATGCAAAGGAGATCGCGCTCACCGCCAACAACAGTGAGAGCGTCCTTGCGGCATAGGAGGCCACACGCCGGGCAAGCCGCCCGAGCCGTTCTTTCATATTGACACCTCTAATAATTGATTTACGCGGACCATGTCCACTCGTTCAGATTCTGGATCAGCGGCAGGCCGTGACCGTGGCCGTGGATGGGCTGTGCACCGATGGAAAGGCCGTCGCGCACATAGGTCACATGGTCCAAATTCACGATCCACACCCACGGGCACTCGCCCCGCATAGACGTGCCGGTCTCACCGTCCCACTGGACGCGCCGCCAGTTTTCATTGGCTTCCTCCACCGTCAGCGCCTCCATGGCCGCGTCAAGATAACCGTCCGTCACGCTGCTCTGATACCCCTCAGGGTTGTAGAAATCGTCGAGCAGGGCGCCCTCCGAGCGGTAGAGATAATAGGTCTCGTTCGGACTCGACGAGCCCCAGCCCATCATGACCGCCGAGGAGAACATCCGCTGCATGATCTCGTCCCAGCTCATGCCCTCCACATTGATCTGAATCCCGATGGCCGCGACCTGTTCCGCCGCCGCAAGCGCGACGGCCTGACGCACGGAGTCACCGGAGGGATAGACGCAGTCAAACTCCGCTTTCACGCCATCCCGCTCCACAATGCCGTCGCCGTCCGTATCGGCCCAGCCCGCATCAGCCAGAAGTCGGCGCGCATAGTTCACGTCCGTCCCGATCTCACATTCCGGATTGTTCCACGGCATCCCGTCGTTTTCAGAGTAAGCGGGGCGGCCGAAGCCGTTGAGCACGGCCTGTGCGATCTGCTCACGGTCAAGCGCATAGGCGATCGCCTGCCGGATTTCAAGGTTACAGGTGACGTTGTTGCCGATGGGCGCGCCGCTGGGCGTCGTTTTTCCCTCATCCGGCAGGACCGGAAGCGTAAAGCCGCGGTTGTCCGCCGAGGTAATCGCTTCGACATGGTAGCCTTTCACCTGCGTTGTTCCCAATGTTGCGGAGGAATAGGCCACATCGACCTTCCCAGCCTGCACCGCCGCAAGTGCGGCATCCTCCGACATAAAGACGACGGTCACGTGTTTGATCGGCGGCACACCGCCGTAGTAGTCCTCGTTGGCTTCAAAAATGATCTGCTCCTGCGGCCGCCACTCCACCATTTTATAAGGGCCCGAGCCGATTGGGTGCGTGCCATAGTCCGCGCCGTAGGCGTGCTCCGGCACGATGCCGACGGAGGCCAGCGTGTTGAGAAAGATCGAGGTCGGGCGCGAGAGCGTGATGACCACCGTCGTCTCATCCGCCGCCCGCGCACTTTCCATATACGTCAGGTCAAAGGAGCCCTGTGCAGCCTTGGCCGTTTCCAGCGTGAAGGCCACATCCGAGGCCGTCACCCGCTCGCCGTCGGTGAAATACGCGTCGTCGCGGATGGTGAAGGTCCACGTCAAGCCGTCCGGCGAGAGCGTATAGCCCGTGGCCAGATCGTTTTCAAAGGTCAGCTCTGCCGTGTAGCGCACGAGCGTGCTCTGAACGATGGGGGAATTGCCGTGTCCCCAGCCCTTCGTCGGGTCAAGCGTTTCCGGCTCCGAGCCAATGGCGATGACCACGCTCTCCCGGTCCGGCTCCGTGTCTTTGCTCCCACAGGCCGTCAGCCCCATGAGCACAGTTAGCATCAAAATACATGCCAGCAGTTTTCTCATCATGATTTTTTCTCTTTTCAAATCTTATTTCTGCTTCTCCAGCATCCCGCGAACCTCGTCGAGAGAGCAGCCGTGCTCGCGCGCGATGCGCGCAAGATCGTCGTGCTCATACTTTCTGCGCTCCGCGCCGTAGCCCTCGGAGATCTTGCAGCGTACCGGGCCGTATGCCGTCTCCAGCGTTTCTACGCGGCGGTCGAGGACATAGCGGTAAAGCGTGCTCTCACGCACACCGATGGTCGTCGTATGGCGGAAAATCGTCTGCAAAATTTTCTCCCGCTCGCTCCGGCGGCACATGACGCGGATGAGTATACCGGGGCGGGACTTCTTCATGCCGATCGGCACGGTGTAAACATCCAGCGCGCCGGCTTCAAACAGCCGCTCCATCGCGTAGCCGACTGCCTCGCCGGTCATATCGTCCACATTGCAGCTGAGCTCGCAGACCTCGTCGTCCGTCTCCGCGCTCTCGCCGAGCATGGCGCGCACGCAGTTTGCCGCCTCGAAGTCCTTCTTTCCCATGCCGTAGCCGATGCGGCGCACCTTCATCGCGGGCATGCTGCCGTAGCGCGTGGCAAAGTGCTGCAAAAGCGCCGCACCGGTCGGTGTACACAGCTCGCCGCGAATCTCCCCGCCGTAGATTGGCGCATCCCTCAGGATATACGCCGTCGCTGGTGCCGGAACCGGCAGGATGCCATGCGCGCAGCGCACCTGTCCGCTGCCGACATGCACAGGCGAGACAATGACCTTGTCCGGTGCGATCTCGTTCATCAGCAGGCACACCGCCGTGATGTCGGCGACGGCGTCAAGCGTGCCAACCTCGTGGAAGTGGATCTGCTCCACCGGTGCACCGTGCGCGTAGCTCTCCGCCTCCGCGATGAGCGTATACACTGCCATTACATCGTCCTGCACCTTTTGCGGCAGCGTCATATGCCCGCGCACAATATGCTCGATATCGTGCATCCCGCTGTGATGGTGGGGATGGTCATGCTCGTGGTCATGGTCATGGCCGTGGTCATGCTCATGGCTGTGCGTATGGCCATTCTCGTGCTCATGGGCATGCTCGTGCATATGCGCATGGAGATGGTCAAGACTTTCTTCCTCTTCCCCATTCACCGTCACGCGCATGTGTGTGCCGGTAATGCCGCATTTGACAGCCTGCTCCGCTTCAAAAACAACGCCCGGTATTCCGAGCGCGTTGAGTCTTTTGACAAAGCCCTCGCGGTCGTCGACCAGCTCCAGCAGCGCCGCCGTGAGCATGTCGCCCGCCGCGCCCATGGCACAGTCCAAATATAAAGTACGCATGCTTATCTCTCTCCCTTCGTGTTCATGTGGTTGATCATATTGGCAAGATAGCCCGCTCCGAAGCCGTTGTCGATGTTGACCACCGACACCCCGCTGGCGCAGGAGTTGAGCATGGAAAGAAGCGCGGAAAGGCCGTGGAACGACGCGCCGTAGCCCACGCTCGTCGGAACGGCGATGACCGGACAGTCGGCAAGGCCGCCGATCACGCTGGCCAGCGCGCCCTCCATGCCGGCAATGGCAATGATGACGCTCGCGCCCATAATGTCGTCAAGGTGCGAGAGCGTGCGGTGCAGTCCCGCGACGCCGACATCATAGAGCCGCACGACCTCGTTGCCGAGCACGGCTGCCGTCAGCGCCGCCTCCTCTGCCACAGGGATATCGCTCGTGCCGCCGGTGGCGATCACGATGCGGCCCAGTCCGTCAGGCTTCGGCATTTCGCCGATCACGCCGCAGCGGGCGTCCTTATGGTAATCAAGCGGGTAGGAACGCGCGACCTGCGCCGCCGATTCTTCAGAAAGGCGCGTAATGAGGATGGTGCCCTGTCCGTGCGCGAGCATGGTGCCCGCAATCCCCATGATCTGCTCGGGTGTTTTCCCCGCGCCGTAGATCACCTCCGCCGTGCCCTGACGTAGCTTGCGGTGCATGTCGACCTTGGCATAGCCGATGTCCTCAAACGGCTTTTCCTTGAGCTTGAGCAGTGCGTCATCCACGGAAACGCTTCCCTGACTCACGCCCTCAAGGAGTCTGCGGATCTCCGTGTTCATCCTCTCACCTCCAGATCGAGTGTCACCGCACGGTAATACTTCTTCAGCTCTTCCAGAATTTCTTTGCGGTGCTCACACGCGCGCAGCCACTGCGCCTCCGGAAGCTGCAATTTCGCAGTGCCGTCCTTCTGCCGGACGCGGAAATCCGTGAAGCCAAGGGAGAAGAGGAAATTCTCCGCCGCCTCGGTCGCCGCCAGCTTCTCCGCCGTGATGAGCTCGTCCGTCGCAATGCGCGTGGCAAGGCAGGCATAGGCAGGCTTGTCCCATGTGAACAGCCCCGCTTCCTTCGAGCGCCTGCGGATCTCCGCCTTCGTCAGGCCGCACTCGCGCAGCGGCGAGAGCACGGCAAGCTCGCGCAGCGCCTTCATGCCCGGACGGTCGGACGAATCGTCCGAAGCGTTCGTACCGTCGAGCAGAACAGCGAAGCCGTCCTCACGTGCCGCTGCGGTGATGGCCGAAAAAATCGCCCGCTTGCAGAAGTAGCAGCGGTTCGCCGGATTCTCCTTCACACCGGGCGCGGTGAGTACGTCCAGCTCCAGTACGCGCAGCTTCACGCCCAGTTCCTTTGCCAGACGCGCGGCATCCTCGTACTCAAACTCCGGCTGAAACGCCGACTTGGCGTAATACGCGCACACATTCTGTGCGCTCTGCTTCGCCGCGTACAGCAGATAGGAAGAATCCACACCGCCCGAAAACGCGATGGCAACTGACGGATGCTCCGCAAAAAATTCCTGTATGGTCATAAAATCACCTCATTATAAAATAAAAGAAGGCGCACTTCTCCCCTTCAGGGGATACGTGTGCCTTCCAGACATACATATCGTCACATAGTATAAATAAATGCGTTGTTTCTCCGCAAAATGTCCAACACTTCTGCGTCGGCTCCGCCGTGCTTCCTGCCAGCCGAATTATTATATAGAAAGTCCAGCTGGATTGCAAGAGCGAAATTCATCGATTTTCTCACGTCTGAAGCCCGCGCAGCTCGGCAACGACTGATTGGATAAGCCGTCCGAGGTTCAGGTCGGCAACGCCAACAACAATGTTGTCGCAGTGGTTGACCGGGATCAAAAGGCGCTTTGCATTGCTCTGCGCCACAGCATTCGCCATGCGCGGTGTCATCTCGCCGCACATCGCGTCCGCGATCACGATGCCGATGGGGCCGATGATGACGTCCGCCTTGCGGCAGTTGACGATCACCGCGTTCTCGCCGGTGGCCGCATTGTCTGCGCCCGCCTTGAGCATGGCGGCGGTCGCTGTGGTGTTTGTTCCGACCGCCATGATGTGCGCACCCGGAATATTCTCCCGAACCGCCGCGACAAGCTGGCGTCCGATCCCGCCGCCCTGCGCGTCAATGATAAGGATATTCATACACTCTTCTCCTTTTCGCATTTTGTCAGCAGGCAGACCGCTTCCATATGTGCATCGTTGTCCAAACCCAAACTCATATCTTCCGCAATGATTGGGAGCTTGAACTTGATGGACTTGAGCCATTGACCGTTGGGCTGACGTTCCTCGTAAATCTGGATTTCAGAAATGAGGGATTCCATGAGCTGCCGCTTTTCCTGATCGTCCATGACGGAATAGAGCTTATCAAAGTAAATCAGCACCTTGTAGATGTTGTCGCCTGTCAGCTTTTCCGCCTCGATCTCCATCTTCTTGGCTCTGGCGGCAATGAGCTGGTTTTCTGTATCCTCGATCTTATCATACATCTTGTAAAGCCGGTCATCAAGGTCTGCTTTGCGTTTGTAGTAGTGTTTATCGTCTGGATCAAGGGAGTCGATCTCGTCCATCAGCCGTGCCTTTACGGAATAACTCTGCCGAAACTGCTTTTCATGTGCCGCGATCTCCTGCTCAATGGCAGAGGTATCCACCTTCATACTGATCTTTCCCTGCATCATGGCGGCAAATTTCGGATTACTTACCAGCTTGACGATAACCTCCGCAACGGCGCTGTCCAGCAGTTCTTCGTTGATCTGTTTTTTATAGTCGCATTTATGTCCATGGGTCATCGTGCGGTGCTTGCAGCCGTAGTAATAGAAATCCTTGTATTTTGAGCCGTCCGCCTTGTGCTTGATGCTCTTGTTACCATACATTCCCGCGCCGCAAATCGGGCATTTCACAATACCTGACAGCAGATGAATTTTCGTATCCTTGCCCCTGTTGACGTGTTCGTACTTCTCCGCTTGTGCCAGCAGTTTGACCTGTGCCTCATGCCATAGTTCTTCGGAAACGATTCCCTCATGCAGACCATCTACCAGCAGATAATCGTCCTGTTCCACCAGCCGGTAATCATTTCGGGTGCCGTGCACCTTCTCCGTCCGGCGTCTGCCATAGGCGATTTTCCCGCAGTACACGGGATTTTTCAGTATCCTGCGAATGAGAGCAGCGTCAAACAGCGGATTCTTTCCGTTTTGCCTTTGGATTTTGTGAATCCCATGGGTTGCAAGGTATTTTGCAAGACCGTTTGCGCCGGTATCCGTATGCACATACTGGTCAAAAATCACGCGGATTGCCGCTGCTTCTTCCTCATTGATGAAAAGCTGTCCCTTTTCCAGCTTATAGCCATAAGGCGCAAAACCGCCGTTCCATTTCCCTTCACGGGCTTTCTGGATTCTGCCCTCCATCGTCTGCACACGGATATTTTCACGCTCAATTTCAGCCACAGCCGAAAGAACGGAAATCATCAGCTTTCCCGCATCCTTGGAGGAATCAATCCCGTCCTCCACGCAAATCAGGTTGACGCCAAAATCCTGCATGACCTGTAAGGTAGATAAGACATCTGCCGCATTTCTGCCGAAGCGGGACAGCTTGAACACCAGCACATAGGATACGCCGTCCTTGCCCGACTTAATGTCCTCCATCATCTGATCGAACTGGATTCCGCCCTCTATGGACTTGCCGGATTTTCCCGCATCCTCGTATTCGCCCACGATCTCATAATCATTGAACTCGGCGTAGGCTTTCATTCTGGATTTCTGTGCATCCAGAGAGTATCCGTCAATCTGCATGGCGGTGGACACGCGAGTATAGATATAGACTTTTATCTTTTCTTTTTTCATCATATCTTCTCCGCCTCAGTCTACTTTTTATCTGTTTTCTGCTCCAACAGCTTGATAGAATCCAGATAGTCCTGCTCCACTTCGCTGAGGGTGCGGGCCTTGTATTTTCTGTACTCGCCGGTTGCCTTGTCGATGGCCTGCTTGTGGCTGACACTTCCGTTGCCAATCAGCAGCTGCTCTCCGCTCATGGTCAAAATCCTGTCCAGATGCTCCGACCAATCCTGCATGGTCATTGCCTGTTCCCGTTCCGCCTGTCGTTCCGCAAAGTCCAGATAGCCAGACACAAGCTGCCCCATAGCACGAAGCTCTTTCTCGTTCAGATAGTTCTTGGCAACGACCGCCTCTTTCAGCGTTGGATGCCTGCAAAGGTGGTCAAGCCCATAAATTCTTTCTCCGCATCGGCGCGTGTGTAAATCACCTCTGCCGCCGTCTGCCCGTGAATGGCATAGTGGATTTTGTTCTGGACTTTTTTGAAAAACTGAATGGAGATTTCCGCTCTTGGGTCATAGTCAATGCTGGTGGCGTAGATTTCAAGCACCTGACGGTAAAACACCTTTTCGGAAGCGCGGATGTCGC
>JAXYYF010000120.1:0-3860 GCA_037419475.1 bacterium | reverse complement strand
CCGTCGGCGAGGCCAAGCCCGCCCGCAGCCCCGGCCGCCGCGAGATCGGCCACGGTGCTCTCGCCGAGCGTGCGCTGCTGCCTGTGATCCCCTCCGTGGAAGAGTTCCCCTATGCCATCCGTGTGGTGAGCGAGGTCGTCTCCTCCAACGGTTCGACCTCTCAGGGTTCTATCTGCGGCTCTACGCTGGCTCTGATGGATGCCGGCGTGCCCATCAAGGCGCCTGTCGCCGGTATTTCCTGCGGCCTCATTCAGGATGGCGATGACTTCACCACCTTCATTGACATTCAGGGTGTTGAGGACTTCCACGGCGAGATGGACTTCAAGGTCGCCGGTACGAAGAAGGGCATCACCGCCATCCAGATGGACCTCAAGAACGACGGCCTGACCATGGCGATCATCAAGAACGCGCTGGACATCACCTACGATGCGCGCGTGCAGATCCTCGACCAGATCATGCTGCCCTGCATCGCCGAGCCGCGTCCCGAGGTCAGCCCCTACGCGCCCAAGATGATCACCATGAAGATCGATCCCGACCGCATCCGCGAGGTCATCGGCAAGGGCGGCTCTGTCATTCAGAAGATCGTGGCCGACACCGGCGCAAAGATCGACATTGACGATGACGGCACCATCCACATCGCTTCCGCCGACGCCGCCGCCTGCGACGCCGCGAAGAAGTGCATCGACGACATCGTGTTCGTGCCCGAGGTCGGCAAGCTCTACTATGGCCGAGTCGTGCGCCTGATGCAGTTCGGCGCGTTCGTTGAGATCGCCCCGGGCAAGGACGGCCTCGTGCATATCTCCAAGCTTGACAAGAAGCGCGTGGAGAAGGTCGAGGATGTAGTCACGGTCGGCGATATGATCTGGGTCAAGTTTATGGAGATTGACGAGAAGGGCCGCTGGAACCTTTCCCGCAAGGACGCTCTCATTGAGATCGAGGCTCAGCAGGCCGCGGCTAAAGAGCAGTAAGTCCATTTCCTAACGTAAATAAAAACACCGTCTGCCAACCGGCAGACGGTGTTTTTTAGGTATTGAGAGAAAGCCTGCACGCATGCTTTTTTGCATGACTGCTCAGCAGAGCCCGAGGGCGTGACGCAGTTCACCGACGCTGTAGAGCGAGCCCCAGGCGCAGATGGTATCTTCGGGCCAAGCGAGGGCAAGCGCGGCGTCGGCCGCTTCCCGAATCGTTTTGCGGGCAATGGCGTCAACGCCCTTTGCGCGGATCCAGCCGGCAAGCTCGTTTTCATCCTCAGCCCGCGAGCTCTCCGGACGCACGGTGATGACGAGCTTGGCAAGCGGCAGGATCTCGCCAACCATTGCCTTCCAGTCCTTGTCGGCCAGAACGCCGATGATAAAGATAAGCTTCTGTTCCGGATAGAGTGCGCGCAGAGAGACAGTGAGTGCCTGTGCGCACTGCGGATTGTGCCCGCCGTCGATGATAAAGTCTGGACTGCGGCGAACGAGCTCCAGCCGTCCGGGCCACTTTGCTGCGGCAAGTCCATTGCAGATTGCTTCCTCGGAAATGCTCCAGCCCCTTGTACGCAGCGCGTCGACGGTGTCGAGCACGGTGAGGGCGTTATAGAGCTGGTATGCGCCGAGCAGCGGCAGATGCAGCGGCCCGCGCCCACGGTAGGTGAAGAGCTGGCCGCTGCGGTCGGAGCGGTGGAGGATGAGCTTCGTTTCATCGGTGATGGTCAGCGGCACACCGAGACTGCCGCAGACATCCTCGACGACATCAGCCGCTTCCCGGCTCTGCCCATAGAGCACCGCGCTGCATCCGGGCTTGATGATACCGGATTTTTCTTTAGCAATATTGCTGACTGTGCTGCCGAGAAGGGCGGTGTGTTCCAGTCCGATATTGGTAATGACGGCCGTCTCCGGCGAGGGAATGACGTTGGTCGAGTCCAGCCGGCCGCCAAGGCCGACCTCCAGCACCACAATGTCGCACTGCATTTCGGCAAACCAGAGAAAGCCGATGGCAGTCATCAGCTCAAATTCCGTCGGATGCTCGGGAAACTGCTCCGCCGCAGCCAGCACGCGTTCCGTGATGCGTCCGAGCGCGACATCCGGAATTGGCCGATTGCAGACCTGAAAGCGCTCATTAAAGCGGTAGAGGTGCGGCGAGGTAAAAAGACCGGTGCGGTATCCGGCGGCGGTGAGGATCGAGGCGAGCATGGCTGCGGTCGAGCCTTTTCCGTTTGAGCCGGTAATGTGGATAAATTTCAGGGACTGCTCCGGTTTTTCCAGTGCAGCGAGCAGCGTGCGGGTGCGCTCGAGTCCCGGCTTATGGCCGACCCATGCGTATTCATGGATGCGCGCGGCGGCATCGGTTCCGGTCATGCTCCGCACCCCCTTCAACGGTACATCTGCGCAAGCATCAGCTTCGCACCGCGGCCCTCGACTGTGAGCTGCGCGGGAGCATCCTCAATGAGGGCACTCTCGTGCGCAGCAAGCGTCAGCGTTTCTGCGCCGGCATGGAGCGTGACGGCACCTTCTCCGCAGAACAGCAGAGCCGTCTCGCTGGCATGGAGGGCGAGCGTTTCCGTTCCCAGCGGGAAGTGCGCGCTGACGCAGCCGCGGCATTGCCCGCGGCGCAGCATGAGGTTGAAATCGGTGCAGCGTCCCCAGGAATGGGTGTCGTCCGCACCGGAAAAGCTGTGGATCTCGTAGGGGTGAAGCGTGAGCCGTTCTCCGCCGTTGTGGGAGAGTGTCATATCGCCGTGCAGCGTAGAGATGATGCGGTCGTAATCGGGCAGAGCAGTGAAATCGGACTCATCGAGCGCGACGGCCGCCGAGCTCAGCCGCCAGAGAAAATCGCGGTCGGCGTACACCGCACCTTGCGGCGCGATGGCAAGCTGTGTGGTCGTGCCGCCCGACCACTGGGTCGTGATGTAATCAGATGGCTTTAAATGCGTAAGTGTCATAGGATGACCTTCTTTTCCTTTTGTTGAATAAAGTGCGATGGCTTCGGTAACATCTTACCGAAGCCATCGTGGATTTGCAAGTATTTTGTCAGCCGTCGATCAGCTTGACGATCTCGGCATAGCACTCGTCAGCCAGCGGCAGAGCGTGCGCGAGAAGCTTTTCGCCGCGGGCACGGTACTCGGCAGCAAACTCCTGATCCTTCAGAGAGCCGACGTTGATGAGCACATTGAGCCATGCGCCCTGAATACCGGCCTTGAGGGAGAGGAACGCCACGCCAAGATCGCTCGCGGAGGTGTCATTGAAGCGGCCGAGGAGGGAGTGGGCGAGCGTCAGCGTTTCGTCAATAAGCTCCATCATCTCCATGGGCGTCTTGGTGCAGCCCTTGAGGCCGTTCTGAATGGCAGCGGAACGCGCAGCCTTCTGCTCGTCGGTGTCCTTGGGCATACCGAAAGCGGCGGAGACGACGTTGAACGCGTCCGTGTCGCGGTCCATGACGTCGAGCAGGCGGGTCTTGAGATCGTTGCCGGACTTCTCGACCTCGGCGGCGTGCTCGGCATACTCGGCGTACTTCTTGCGGCCCTGCGTCAGGCCGCCGACCATGGCGGTAAGCGCGGCACCGATGGCGCCGTAGAGTGCGGCGCAGGAGCCGCCGCCCGGCGCGGGAGCGTCGGAGGAAACGATATCGGCAAAGCCGGTAACGGTCAGTTCAGCAAGTTTCATAAAATTCAATTTCCTTCCTTGTGTTATTTCGCGTCCGCAGACGCGAAACAAGTTGAGATCATTTTTCGCCGCGACACGCGCGCGGCGAAAAACACTTCTCGCGGAGTGAGCGTCGAACCGCCAGCGGCGGCAAGGCGCAGAGCGGAGTAAAACCTTTATTTTTTTACTCCATGTCGATCAGATGATACTCCATGACCTGCTTCTTGCAGTCGAAGT
>JAXYYF010000119.1:0-3650 GCA_037419475.1 bacterium | reverse complement strand
TCCGATCTCCTTGAACAGGTCGGGGTAGCCGGCGATGATCTTACCGTCGGCGATGGAATCGTCGCGCTTGACCAGCTTGCCGAAGATGCGGCCTTCGACGGACGGGTCGTCATTCTTTTCATCGACGAAATAGGAGCGCCCGTTGCTGTCCTCGAGCATGGCGATGTAGTTCCAGATGACGTTGTTGTTCGCGTAGATGATGGCACCATTGGGCGTGGCGAGGCCGTAGGTGTAGAGCTTGGAGAGCAGGCCGGCGAGGTCGGCCTTCGCGAACGCTCCGACTGTGGCTGTCTCGATCTTGTTCGTCTTCTCCATGCCGTAGGACTCGTTGGCCAGGCGCGCATGGGCATGGGCGTTGCACCCAACGGACAGTCGTGCGGCAATCTCGCTTACGAGGTAAGACTTGAAGGATTCGACGGATTGAACGGCCATGCGGCGGCTCATCTTCAGGTTCTTCTTGATCTCGACGCCCTCGAACTTGAGCGTGTCGAACGTGTTCTGCTCGTCATTGGTTGGTGCCACGCCCTCGGCGGTCTGGGCGGCGTCGCCCGCCGCGATGCCCGTGTGGCGGATGATCTCGAACTGATGGGGGAAGTTATACTTCGGCATGTCGCCCCACAGAACGGCGGTGTTGTCGATGAGCGAGATGATCTTGTTTTGCAGCTCGACGGGGATGACGGAACCGGTGTTGCCTGTCGTGTGGTTGAATTCGGCACGCTGCTGCATAGCGTGGTTCTGCGCGGCGCGCTCCGCGTCGGTCAGTGCGTAGCCCTCTACCAGCTGGACGCCGGCGCGCTCGGCGACGCCCTTCACCCACGCGCGCTGCTCGGCGGCGGCGTAGTCGGTCGTGTCGTAGACCGCGCCGGTGCCGAAGTTGTTTGCGGAGCGAGCCAGCGGGACGGAATCGATGCGCTGGGCGGTGCCGTTGTCGATGGCGGCGCGGGCTGCTGCCACTGCGGCGGCGCGGGTCTGCGCGGTCTGGTCGAGCTGCGCACGGATCTGGTTGATCTCGTTGGTGAGCTCTGCCATGCGGGCGGCGTCCTCATCGGACGGGTCGGTGTCATCGCCGTACTTGTCGACGAGCGCCTGAAGTTCTTTCAGCAGATCTTCAAGGTTCATGTTTGTTTCCCTTTCTAATTGGTGGCGATTGCCATTACTGCACGCGCACGGATGAGCGCGTTCCTTCGGCGCGCGTGCTCCCCGCGCGACTTCTCAATCACTCCGTTGAGAAGGTTTCTTGCACTTATTTCGGTGTTGGGGTCAGCCGGTAGGCTCACCGCCGACACGTCATAAATCTTCTTGACCCTCGTGATGGTCGTGGTGTGCGTATCCCTGTCGTACTCGGACGCGCCGATAGTGAACGCCCACGACATACGGGTCACAAGGCCGTTGTCGATTTCCTCAAATCTGCTGCGGGCGGCAACTGACTTTGAGAGGTCAGCCGCGATAAACAGTCCATGCTCATCTGGTTCGACAACCAGAGTGCCGTTTGACAGGCGCGCCAAGACATCGCCGCAGTGGTCGAATTGCATGATGATGTCGCTCATGTCAGTATCTGCGAAGGCATCTGGGCTGATGACCTCTCGATACTCAGTGCCGTCAAATGGGTCTTCATACAAGACATACGGATCGTTGAAGGTCGAAGCGTATCCCTCTACATAGCAGTCGGAATCGATGCGCTTCTCACGGCCTTGGCCTCCATCCACGCTACGCAGCACCATCGCCATTGAACGGTACTGACGTTCATTCGGTTTCGCCGGCATCGGCATCGCCGTCCTTTCCGTCGATTTTTGCGATATTCGCGTTCGTCTCGGCGGCCTTTGCCGCCTGTTCCGATGTGTGCTCGCTGATCAGGTCAAGGTCGATGTACTCGCCGCGTATGACATGGCGGTCACCGCCATCGTAGTGCGGTAGCTGGAACACGTCCGCGACCTGATTGCCCGTCATGACTCCACGGTCGTATAGCGATGTGCTTACGTTGAGCTTCGTCTGGTTGCTCGCGAACTCAAGTCGGTTCGCGCTGAACATGATTGAGTTTCCGTGCGCGATCTCGTTCGGCGTGAATGTCATGCAGGTGAGCACGTAGCCCAGCTGCACGGCGAAGACCTCGGTTCGCCCCTCGTAGAAGGCGTTATATGTGTCCTCGTCGGCCTTGTTCATGACGATATCTTCGTTGCTGCCGAAGAAACGGTATGCGGCTTTCTCGATTCGCTCCATCTGCGCAGCGTCGACTGTGTAGTTCTGCGGCGTGATCTGCTTCACGTCGTTGTACTTGTTGTCGTACACGGCGATGCCGCCCGCATTTGCGGTACCGAGCTGCTTGTTGAACTCCGTGCGAGCCTTTTCGAGGTCTTCTGGGTTGCGGTTCTGGCTCATCTTGCCGATGAATCTAATGGCGGCACCCTGCTCGATTGCGGTCTTCTCGGCCTCCGTCTGTGCGTGCATCAGCTCCAGCGTGGGACGGAGCACATCGGTGCCGTCTCCGAAAAGGTCGCTTTTGAACTGATGCCTTGTCAGCACGCCGACGCGCGACCACTCGATTAGCGTCTGCTCGCCACCGCCGAACGACAGCTTGAGCCAGAGTTGGCCGCCGACATCGTATGCCTCGCACTGCCCCGGCAGAACCGGGTAGTAGCCGACGATGGTAACCATGTCGGCACCGGTGATAGGCACGATGAGGCACGTGTCGCACACATCGAGCATCGTCGAGACGCGGTGCAGGAACTGCGGCGTCGTCATCCAAGGGTTTGGTTTCCATTCAAGCGACCGCGTGGCGGCACCTTGCGCGGTGCCGGTGACCTCCGGCTTGAGCTTGCTCGCATGGTCTGCATTGCGCTCGATGATGCTTCTCGTCAGCTCGGCTTCGTAGATGCCGCCACTCCACGTGCTGAAACGCGGCGCGTACGCCGTGAATGTCTGGAAATACCCGTCGACCGCCTTCATGATCGGCTTGTGGAAGACGGCATCGAACATGGAGCGGAACACCGACGTTAGTTTCGCCACGGCTAACCCCCAATCATGCTTTTGAAATCGTCCATCATGTCCTTGAGCACGACGAATGCATCGCACTCCGCTGCCCACGCATCGATTCGATTACGCGGGTCTTGGTTCTTCTTGTCCGGCGCGATGTTGCCGTTCGCGTCGCTTCGCACCGCAACGTTCGAGCGGCACCATTCGGCAATCGGGTTTGAGTTGTCGACGATGCGGTTCTCCTTGTAGAGTGCTCGCAGTTCCTTCATGGGCATCGAAAGCGTCTGCGCGCCTTGGATAACCCGCTTGAAGTTTTCAGCGCCGAAATAGCCCTCGTAGGCTTCGACCGTCGGGACGTCTCGCATGTGCCACGGGTCGTAGCCGCATGCGACTGCGTAGATGCCGCACCTCTCGCGTACCTCGTCGACCCAATCGAGCACCTCGCGCTTATCGATAATCGGCGTCGCGGAGGTTCGCAGCAGGCCGCGCGCAATCCACGCGTCGTATGGCACGCCGTCACGACCGCCGCGCCGACCTTCTGCCTCCGCCTGCTCCAGGGCACGGAGCGGAATCCAAGCCATGTGCAACGCGTAGATACGCTCATCGCCCGGCCTCATCATCAGCAGGCACGCCGCCGTGAGGTCGGTCGTGTCCGATGCGTCGACACCGAGCACCGCGTA
>JAXYYF010000118.1:0-1377 GCA_037419475.1 bacterium | reverse complement strand
ACACCGCCATGCGCGAGCTGTTCCTCCAGATCGTCTACGGCCGCACCCAGTCCGCGTTCTCCGAGGACGGACTCGCCATCGGCGCATCCCTTGAGGACCTCGGCAAGGGTCTGCGCAGCCAGATCGGCACGATGTTCGCCACCAGTGAAATGGGGCCGCGCTATCTGGAGATGGCTGAGGGCTACTGCACGAGAATGGCGCTCAACGCACAGGATGAGATCATCGGCTATGAGTTCGTCAACCTCGGCAAGATGATGGACTTTATCAAGAAGGGCGACGACGCCAACACGGCGCTGGAAAAGGCCAAGGGCCACTACGGCCAGTGGGACAGCGCCGCGAAGTACATCGACCCGCGTCAGGAATAAGGAAAGGAGGACACAACAATGGCTCTGTTTGAAAATTACGAGAGAAGAATCGACAAGATCAACGGCGTGCTCGCGCAGTACGGCATCAAGAGTGTGGAGGAGTGCCGCGAGATCTGTCAGGCCAAGGGCTTTGATCCCTATGAGATCGTCAAGGGCATCCAGCCCATCTGCTTTGAAAACGCCTGCTGGGCGTATACCGTCGGCGCGGCCATCGCGCTCAAGTCCGGTGTAAAGACCGCCGCGGAGGCCGCGAAGATGATTGGCGTCGGCCTTCAGTCCTTCTGCCTTGACGGCTCCGTCGCCGACGACCGCAAGGTCGGTCTCGGCCACGGCAACCTCGGCGCGATGCTGCTTTCCGACGAGAGCAAGTGCTTTGCCTTCCTCGCCGGCCACGAATCCTTTGCCGCCGCCGAAGGCGCCATCGGCATTGTCCGCAATGCCAACAAGGCCCGCAAGGAGCCTCTGCGCGTCATCCTCAACGGTCTCGGCAAGGACGCCGCCCAGATCATCAGCCGCATCAACGGCTTCACCTACGTTCAGACGCAGTTTGACTATTATACCGGCAAGCTCAACGTCGTGCGTGAGATCCGCTATTCCGAGACCGAGCGTGCCGACGTGCGCTGCTACGGCGCAGACGACGTGCGCGAGGGAGTTGCCATCATGCATGCCGAGGGTGTGGATGTGTCCATCACCGGCAACTCCACCAACCCCACCCGCTTTCAGCACCCTGTCGCCGGCACCTATAAGAAGGAATGTGTCGAGCAGGGCAAGAAGTACTTCTCCGTCGCCTCCGGCGGCGGTACGGGCCGCACCCTGCATCCGGACAACATGGCCGCCGGCCCCGCTTCTTACGGCATGACCGACACCATGGGCCGCATGCATTCCGACGCCCAGTTCGCCGGTTCCTCCTCCGTCCCCGCGCATGTGGAGATGATGGGCTTCCTCGGCATGGGTAATAACCCGATGGTCGGCGCGACCGTCGCGGTGGCTGTCGCGGTGGCCGAGAGCCTGA
>JAXYYF010000117.1:0-5147 GCA_037419475.1 bacterium | reverse complement strand
TGTCCGCCGCGACCATATGGATGTGATGGGTGATACGCTGCCGCGGATTGCGGACGCACTATGCCATACAGTGCCGCGGAGGGGTATCCTGTTCACGGCCGAGACTGTCATGACGGAGTGGCTGAAGGCTGCCGTGGAGAAGAACGGCAGCTGCTTTATCTGTACAAGAGTCCGGGGCGACGAGGGGACGCTCGACTTTCCAGAGAACGTCGCCCTTGCGCTTGCTGTTTGTGAGGAACTCGATGTGCCGCGCGAGACAGCGTTTGCCGGGATGCAGCGCTTTTCGCGCGACCCCTACGCGCTTTCGCTGTACCGACTGGGAAAGGCCGCATTCATTGGCGGGCTTTCTATCAACGATATCCAGTCGATCTGCATGGTGTGGGAGAAGCTGTGCGTGGAGCATGGATGGCAGGAAAAACGACTGACGCTGCTTATCAACAACCGCGGCGACCGTGCCAGCCGCACGGAGGATATGCTGCGCGTCTGCACAGCGCTCCATCCGGCGGAGGTTTGGCTGATGGGTGCGTCACGCGGGTACATGAAGCGGGGATTGCGGAGAAAGCTGCCGGATGCCGCCGTGCGGGAGCTTTCGGGCGGAACAGACATTGCAGTTGACAGCCTGACGGAAGATCAGGTGATCTTCGCCATCGGCAATATCGCCGGCGGCGGACGCGAGCTGATGGAGTATGTGAGAAGGGAGGGGAGCGCGCTTGTATGATCAGATCATTTTGCTGGGCGTGCTGGTGAGCCTTGCCTTTACTGAGCTGACAGGCCTGAGCGCAGGCCTGATTGTACCGGGCTACCTTGCACTGTGCCTTGAGTCGCCGCAGCGCATCGCGTATACGCTCGTGCTCTCTTTGTGCGCGGTGGGACTCTGCCGCCTGCTTGCGCGCGTGGTCATCCTGTATGGCAGAAGGCGCTTTGCCGTGCTGCTGGTGCTGACGTATTTTCTGAATCTTGCGCTGCGGACGATCGGACTGATCCCCGGCGGGCTCAGCATGATCGGCGTGCTCATCCCCGGAATACTGGCCCGTGAGTTTGACCGTCAGGGCATTGCGGACACGCTGCTTGCCGTGACGGCGACGACGGCACTGCTGATCGCGCTTACTTTTGCCGTGCGCGCGTTGGCGGGAGGGCTGTGAGATGCGGAAGGTGACAAGGCTCTCGCTCCTGCTTGCGTCGCTCGTGCTGGTGCTTACATGCGCACTGACCGTGAAGAGTGCTCGCCGCGTTCCGGCGGAGGACTACGCCGTCCGCGTGGACGCGGCGGAGCGGCTGGGAGCCTGCATGGAGCGGGTCAAGGCATATAAGGCAGAGCTCGGTATCCCGCTTTCTGACGAGGACCGGCACGAGACGGGAATGCTCGGCGAGGATTACACTCCCATCACCACGACCATCGGCGCGCCGGATGCCAAGCGCACCACGGCGAACCCCGATATGGCGGCGCTGTGCGTGCAGCTTTTGGAAGAAGCGGGCGTCAAGGCGGGTGATACGGTGGGAGCGGGCTTTTCCGGTTCGTTTCCCGCGATGGACCTTGCGGTGCTGTGCGCCTGCGCGGCGATGGATGTCAAGGTCATCTACATTGCCTCGGCAGGCGCCTCGACCTATGGGGCCAATCAGATCGATTTGACGCTTCCTGATATGGTGCTGCGCCTTGCGGAGGAGGGATATCTTCCGCAGGCGCCCGCGGCGTTCAGCCTTGGCGGTGATTTTGACTGCGGAGAGGAGATGTTCCCCGAGGAGCGTGAGATCGTCCGCGCCCGGCTGGAGGAGAGCGGAATTCCCTTCCTGCATGAGCGGGATTATCCGAAAAATCTTGCCCTGCGTGAGGAAATCTACCGGGAGCAGGGCCCCATCGTCTGCTTTGTCGGCGTGGGCGGGAATATTACGACGACGGGACTTGACGGCGACCGCATGAGCTGGGGCGTGACCGCACCGGGGCGCGTCAAGGCGCTCAGCGAAAAGAGCGGTCTTCTCGAGCGCTACAACGAGGACGGCCTGCCGGTCATTTACCTCTTGAACATCAAGCGGCTCGCTGCGGCGTATGGACTGCCCTACGACCCACAGGAGCTTTCGCCCATCGGCGAGAGCACGGTATACTATGAAACGGTCTATCGCTGGCCGCTTGCGCTCGTCGGTGCGGCCGCTGCGGTCGGCCTCCTGCTTTGGGGACGGCATTGCCGCCGTCGGGAGGAGGAAACGTGAAGAGAACGACCATCATATTGCTGACGCTGTGCGCGCTGCTGTGCGGCTGCGCAGGGGAGCGGAACGCAGCGCCGCCGGTAACAGAGCAGACCGATGCGAACACCTTTGCGCCGGAGCTGCTGCCCACGGCGGAGAATGCGAACGAATGGACGCTCGCGGACTTTCCCGGCTGCTTTGACGGCGAGTGGGAGACCGCACGCGAGGAGATCGCGCTGGACGAGGGCCTGTCTGTCACTGTGCTGTGCGGCGAAGCGGACGGCCCTGCGGTCTACGTGGTCGCGGGCGTGCACGGCGATGAGACCGCGGGCTGGCGTGCGGGGAACTTGCTCAAAAATGCCTGCCTGCGGGCGGGAACGCTGTATATCATCAGTCCCGCCAATGTCTACGGCGCGGCGAACGACCAGCGAAAAACGGCGGAGGAGCGGGATCTGAACCGCAATTTTCCGGGCGATGCGGACGGCTGCGACGCTGCGCGGATCGCGGCGGAGATCTTTTCGGACATCGCACAGCGGCAGCTTGCGCTGCTGCTCGATCTGCACGAGGCACACGAAGCATCGGACAACGGCGCGGATGCACTCGGCAATTCGCTTATCTGTGATGCGTCTGGCGAGACGGGAGAACTCATCTGGGAGATGCTGCTCGCATCCGAGAATGGGACGCTGTGCGCGTCTCCGCTGACGCTGTACGGCTCGCCGCCGCGCGGCAGCATAAACCGCACGGTGTCGGACCTGCTGGGCATTCCGGCAATCACAGTGGAAACGCTGCGGACGGAGGCGCTCGCGCAGCGCGTGCGCAACCAGTTGGAGATCGTACAGTACGTTTTAAAGAACAAAAATATGCTGTGAAGGGAGGGGAGACCGTGAAGGAAGCGCTCAAAAAGATACCTTTGCGTGTGGGAAAGGTGGACACACTGGAGTTTTCCGTTGGCGTCGTGCTCGTACTCGTGAGCCTTTTGATGCCGCTTGCGTTCAATATGCACAACTTTCCGGTCTGGCACTACCTCATTGAAGCACTGCGCTGGTCGGAGAAGACCTTTTTGATGACGGCTGCGCTGCTGCTCGTGGCACTCAACGCCCTGCGCGGCATCCCGCACTATGTCGGTGCGTTTTTCATCGGTGAGTCGATCGGTTTTACCTGGCGAGGCAAGAAAACGGAGGTGCTCAACGCTGCGCTGACGATCGCACTACTGCGCGTGGTCTACCGCGTGATCTATCTGATCTACGGTGTACGCTACGATTTCGGCCTGCCGGCCATGCTGACAGCGTGCTTCGGTATCCTGTTCCAGATACTCAACTATAAGTATATTTCCCGCACGAAGAAAGCGCTGCTGGTGGGAGCGTTCCTGACGGCGTTCCAGTTTCTTGATGTGATGCCGCTCATGGACTCGTTGCCCGTGGGACGCGGCGAGACCTCGCAGGATATCAAGATCGCGGCGGCGGTCCTCGACGGCGAGGGGCTCATCAATACAATGGGCATGGTGGGGATACTGCTCTTTTTCCTCTTTGGCGTGCTCATATTTTTTCAGCTGCGCGTAGAAAACAATCTGCGAGAGCTGAGCGTGCTGCGTGAGCAAAATGAAGAGATCCGCACGCGTGTGCAGATCAATGAGATAAAAAACAGGACCTATCAGGAGATGCAGTACCTCGTCCATGACCTCAAATCGCCGCTGACGGCGCTGCAGACGCTTGTGGGCGTGCTGAAAATGAAGTGTGAGGCTGAGGAGCGCTCGCAGGATGTGGAATACCTTACGCGCGTGGAGGATAATGTGGAACAGATGAGCCGCATGATCTCGGAGATACTCTACGAGGACCAGCGTTCACCCATTACGACCAAGGAACTTGTGCGTATCGTGCTGGCGCAGGTATCGACGTCGGATTACGCTTCCTACATCCGTGTGCAGAACGATGTACCGCAGACGCTCGTGAGCGTCAACCACGTGCTGTTCCCGCGTGCGCTCGTCAACCTGCTGCAAAATTCCGCGCGCGCTGTGCGCACCCGCACGGAGCGCCGCATTCTGCTGCGCGTGGAGGCGGAGGACGGCGTAGTGCGCTTTACCGTGGCTGACAACGGCGTCGGCATCAGCCCGGAACGGCAGAAAATCGTTTGGAGCCGCGGAAATTCTGGCGAAGGCTCCAGCGGACTTGGCCTTGCCTTCGTGCGAAGTATCGTCGACCGGTTGGGCGGCGAAGTCACGCTGTGCAGCAAGGTGAATGAAGGAACACACATCACGATCAAAATAGAGGAGGCTGCTGAATGAAAGAGAATGTTACCATCCTGTCCATCGATGACGATCCGCAGATCTGCTTTGCGTTGGGCGAGCTGTTCAAATTTCAGGGCTGGCGCGCCGTCAGCGCGAGCGATGTGGCGAGCGGGTTGGAAGCATTTCGCCGCTATTCGCCCGATATCGTGCTGATCGATTACCATATGCCCGGTGTGAGCGGCATCGAAGGGGTGAAACTGCTGCGCAGGCAGTCATCCAGCGTGCCGATCATCGTCTTTACCATCGACGAGAGCCAGACCGTGGCGACACCTTTCTCGCCGCGGGCGCGAGCGATTTTGCACTCAAGCCTATCAAGGCGCCCGATATCGTCAGCCGCATCAGGCTGCACCTGCGCTTCGCGGGGCAGAACCGGCCGGAGCCGGCGCTCTCCAAGGGGATCAGCGGCGGCACGCTGGATATCATTATGAATTTCCTCTCAGAGCAGAGCGACTATGTGACCGCGAATGAGATCGCCGAGGGGACAGGCCTTGCGTATCAGACGGTCTATCGCTATTTGCAGCATCTGGTGCAGGATAAGAAAGTGGAGCGTGTGGATGTGTACGGCAAGGTGGGACGACCAAAGCAGGTCTTTCGCAGGCTGTAATGGTATTTCTTGCATATAGAACTTGACATATTCTTCAAATCCTATGTGTTTATTTTTACGGTTTTTACATATTTTCGG
>JAXYYF010000116.1:0-14205 GCA_037419475.1 bacterium | reverse complement strand
ACGAGGGCGGCCAGCTCACCGAGGCCGTGCGCCGCAAGCCGTACTCCGTCGTGCTCTTCGATGAGGTCGAAAAGGCGCACCCGGATGTGTTCAACATCCTGCTGCAAATCCTCGACGACGGCCGTATCACCGACTCTCAGGGCCGCACGGTGGACTTCAAGAATACCATTATCATTCTCACCTCGAACCTCGGCTCGCAGGAACTGCTTGACGGCATCCAGCCGGACGGCAGCATCGCCGAGAGCGCACGCAGCGCCGTCATGGGTGAGCTGCGCCGCGCGTTCCGTCCCGAGTTTTTGAACCGCCTTGACGAGATCATTCTCTTCAAACCCCTGACAAAAGAGAATCTCAACGGCATCATCGATATTTTGATGGAGGGTCTCAAGAAGCGCCTTGTGGACAAGACGCTCAAGCTCGACGTCACCGACGCGGCCAAGAGCCTTATCATCGAGCGCGGCTTCGATCCCATCTACGGCGCGCGCCCGCTCAAGCGCTATCTTCAGAGCGCAGCGGAAACGCTCATCGCCAAGGAGATCCTGCGCGGCGATCTCGCCGCAGGCAGCACGCTTGTGCTCGACACAGAGAACGGCGAGCTTATCTGCCATAAAAAGTAATTCGGACTGCGGGAGGAAATGCCCTGAAAGGGCGTTCCCTCCCGCTTTTTCTTTTCTCTTTTTGCGATCTTTCTTTAAAATATTTTCTGTTCTCTCATACGCGTAAATTCGACGTTAAGAAAGCCGATGAGCGGTTGATTTTACGCACCTAAAATTCTATACTGTAGCACAAGAAAAGCGGAAGCAATCCAAAAAATACAGTCATTTTCAACAATAGCGCTCGGCATCATGCTGCCGGGCTTTCCTATTGCCGCAGTCGGCGGAGAGAGACAGAGGGAGGCTGATATCCTTTGGAAAAAAAGAAAAAACGCCGTTTTCTGATCGTCTGGATGTGCATCACGCTCTCGCTGCTGCTTGCCTCGCGCCTCGTCCCCTCACTGGGACACAGTGAGAGCATTCAGGCAGCCATGCGCGACGCGGTACTGCATGAGGAGAACCGGTGCAGCCTTTTCGGTCTCATGGAGGTCAACCCCGCGGTCATCTCCGCGCTGACCGTGACAGCTCTTGTGCTGCTCGCCGCGCTGGCACTGCGGCTCCTTGTGATCCCCCGCTTCCGCTATGTGCCGGGCAGGATGCAGCTTCTTCTGGAAACTCTGGTGAGCACCTTTGACAGCCTTGCCAAAACGAACAGCCCGCACCGAAACAGCTTTCTCGGCCTGTACGCCTTCAGCGCCGGCGTGTACATATTCACGAGCACACTCTTCGAGCTCTTCGGCTTTCAGGCCGTCACAACGCACGGAACGTCCATTTCGCTCCCTGCTCCGCTCTCTGATGTCAACGCGGCCATTGCGCTCGGTGTGCTCTCGTATCTCGTCATTCTCTCCGGCGGCATCGCCCAGAACGGTTTGCGCGGCGTTGGAAAAACGCTCAAGGAGTTCTCTCTGCCGCTGTCGATGAGCTTCCGTCTCTTCGGTGCGCTGCTCAGCGGCCTGCTGGTTACGGAGCTGGCGTATTACTACGTCTCACTGAGCTACGTGCTCCCCGTTCTGATCGCCGTGCTCTTTACGCTGCTCCACGCGCTCATTCAGGCCTATGTCCTCACCATGCTCACAACTCTCTTTTACGGCGAGGTCGCCGAGCCGGCGCCCAAAGCGCCGGGAACCGGAAGCACCTGACCTCTCCCCCATTCGCTTGGGATATCTTTCGAGAAAAACAACAGGAGGAACTTCACTATGATCCGGACACAGAAAAAAAGCCTCGCTGCGCTGCTCGCGGCCCTTCTGCTCGCCATGCTCTGCATGACGCTGACCGTTCCTGTTCTGGCCGACGGTGCTGCCCCAGCCGAGACTGCACAGGCCGAGCAGACCGCCGCGGCGTCCGACAGCTCTCAGAAAGCGCTTGCCGCCGCCATTGCCATCGGTCTTGCCGCCGCAGGCGGCGCGGTCGCCATGGGCATCGCCGTCGCCAGATCCGCCGAGGGCATCTCCCGCCAGCCCGAGGCCGAGGGCAAGATCCGGACGACGCTGATGCTTGGCCTTGTCTTTATCGAAACGGCGATCATCTACGCGCTGCTCGTTGTCATTCTCATCATCTTTGTGCTGTAAGGACGGAGCGTCATGAACATTCCTCTGAATATCGATCTTCAGCAGATCCTTCTGCATTTCTTCAATTTCTCCTTGCTCACAGGCGGGCTCTATCTGCTGCTCTATCAGCCGGTCAAGTCCTTCATGGCCAAACGCGAGGAGCACTACCGCGCACTCGATGAAGCGGCACAGGGAGCGCTCCGTCAGGCTGAGGATAAGCTCCATAGCGCCGATGAACAGCTCTCCTCGCTCAACGATAAGCTCAAGGAGCTGCGGGAAGCCGCGGCAAAGGAAGCTGCGGCTCTCTCTGAGCAGCAGCGCGCCGAAGCCAAAGCACAGGCCGAACAGCTGCTCTCCGACGCGCGCGCCGAGGCGGAGCGCGAGCGCCGCAGGATCGTGGATGAAGCCAACCGTGAAGCGGTAGCGATCGCCGAGGACGCAATGGATAAGCTGCTCGCGCAGCGCACCGGCGAGGCCTACGACCGCTTCCTCGACTCTGTGGAGGGGGCAAAGGGCGCATGAGTACGCTGGACACGCGCGGACACGCGCTCCTTCGCAGCCATAACGCACCCAGCGCACAGCAGCTGTCACGCCTGACGGCATTTCTGGAGAAGAAGTACGGCCAACCGGTCGAACTGCAATGGCAGGAGGACACTGGCATCACCGGCGGCTTCCGCATCGAGTTTGGCTCGGAGATCATCGACTGGACGGTCGACGGCGGTCTGCGCGAGCTCAAGGATAAGCTCTCCGCATTGCGCGGCGGCGGACAGTCGGTCATTCCTCTCGTGCGTGACACAGTGCGCGAATGGGTTCCGGAGGCGCTGCGCTATGAGATTGGCTCTGTGCTGCGCGCAGCTGACGGCGTTGCCTATGTCGATGGGCTTGAACATGCCGCCTACGGTGAGATCCTTCTTTTTGAAAACGGCGTGCGCGGCATGGTACAGGAGCTGCGCGGTGACCGTCTGGGCTGCATCCTCTTCGGTGACTTTGAAACCGTCCGCGCCGGCGGCATGGTGCGCCGCACCGGCAGAACGGCCGGGATCGGCGCGGGCGAGGCCTGTCTCGGCCGCGTAGTCGATGCGCTCGGCGCACCCATCGACGGCATGGGCACTCTTCGTGCCGACGCCTACCGCCCCATTGAAAATCCCGCCCCCGGCATCCTTGACCGCCAGCCGGTCAACCGTCCGCTGGAGACCGGGATCCTTTCCATCGACTCCATGTTTCCCATCGGCCGCGGACAACGCGAGCTGATCATCGGCGACCGCCAGACCGGAAAGACTGCCGTGGCGGTCGACACCATCCTCAATCAAAAGGACAAGGATGTTGTATGCATTTATGTCGCCATCGGCCAGAAAGCCAGCTCGGTCGCGCAGCTCGCCGGACTGCTGCGCGCAAACGGCGCAATGGACTATACGGTCATTGTCTGCGCCTCGGCCAGCGATCCCGCCTCTATGCAGTACATCGCTCCTTACGCCGGCTGTGCGCTGGGCGAATATTTCATGGAAAAGGGCCGCGATGTGCTGATCGTCTACGACGATCTGAGCAAACACGCCATCGCCTACCGCGCACTGAGCCTGCTGCTTGAGCGCTCTCCGGGCCGTGAGGCCTACCCCGGCGATGTTTTCTATCTCCACTCCCGCCTGCTTGAGCGCTCGGCGCATCTGAGTGACGCGCTCGGCGGCGGCAGCATGACGGCGCTCCCCATCGCGGAAACGCTTGACGGCGATGTGTCCGCCTATATCCCGACGAACATCATCTCCATCACCGACGGCCAGATCTATCTGGAAAGCAGCCTTTTCTTCTCCGGTCAGCGGCCGGCGGTCAATGTGGGACTTTCCGTCTCGCGCGTCGGCGGCGCGGCACAGACAAAGGCAATGAAAAAGGCGGTCGGCACCCTGCGTCTCGACCTTGCGCAGTACCGCGAGATGGAGGTCTTCACGCAGTTTTCCAGCGATCTTGACGACGACACGCGCCGCCAGCTCGTCTACGGACAAAGCCTGATGCGCCTGCTGCGTCAACCCCGCTCCCACCCCTACAGCCTGACCGAGCAGATCATTCTGCTCGTCAGTGCGCTCGGCCGCGTTCATCAGGAGCTTCCGCCTGAGCGCATCGCGGCGTTCAACGCCGCCCTGCTCTCCGACTTTGTATCTGCCCAGCCACAGCTTATCGCACGGCTCACGCAGACCGCCGTATTGACGGACGAGGATCGTGAGGTCGTCCTGACGCAGGCCCGCAAAAGCCTGCGTGCCTTTCTCAGCGCCGACGGCGCGCGGAGGTAAGCGCCATGGCAAGCACCAGTGAGCTCCGCCGGCGCATTGCCGGCGTCCGCCAGACGCAGAAGATCACGCGCGCCATGTACCTCATTTCGTCGGCAAAAATGCGCCGCGCCCGCGAGGAGTTGGAGCATACACGTCCTTATTTTGACGCGCTCCGCTCTGAGATCGAACGCATCTTCCGCGTGGACGGCAGCGTATCCAGCCGCTTCTTTTCCAGTGAGGACGCACGGCGTTCCGATCCGGTCTGCGGCTGTCTGGTCATCACTGCGGACAAGGGCCTGGCCGGCGCTTACAACCACAATATACTCAAAGCTGCGCAGAGCTTTCTTTCCGCGCACCCGCGTGCCCGGCTCTATGTGGCCGGCGAATATGGGCGGCGCTGGTTCGAGCGCCGCGGGATCGAAATTGAGCACAGCTTCCTCTACACGGCGCAGAATCCGAATCTTTTCCGCGCCCGTGAGATCGCGCAGACACTGCTCGTCGATTACGAGCGTGCCCGGCTCGACGAGATCGACATCATCTACACCGATCTGTCCGGCATGACACAGTGCGTGCGGCAGTCGCAGCTTCTCCCCCTGCCCCGGCAGCACTTTTGCTCCGGCACGCCGGAGGCTGGACCGCACTTCGAGTTTGCGCCTTCTCTCTCCGATGTGCTCGAGGGTGTGGTGAAAAGCTATCTCTCCGGTTACATCTACAGCGCGCTCGTCGACAGCTTTTGCAGCGAGCAGAGCGCCCGCATGGCGGCCATGGACGCTGCAAACCAGAATGCGGAAGAGCTGCTCGGTGAACTCTCTCGCCGCTTCAGCCGCGCACGTCAGGGCGCGATCACGCAGGAGATCACGGAGATCTCCGCCGGTGCGCGCGCACAGAAAAGCCATTCGCTCACGGAGGTGAAAAGAGCATGAAAGACGGTATCATCACGGCGATCTCCGGCCCTGTTGTCGATGTGCGCTTCCCCATGGGAGCGCTTCCCTCCATCAATGACGCGCTGACGCTCACCGCCAATGACCGCAGCTATACAATGGAGGTCGAACAGCATCTTTCCGACGACACAGTGCGCTGCATCATGATGTCCGGCAGCGAGGGGCTCTCTCGTGGCCTCACCGTCGCCCCCTCCGGACATGGGATCCGCGTCCCTGTCGGCGAAGCCGTTCTGGGACGGATGTTTAACGTTCTCGGTGAGCCGATCGACGGAAAGGGCTCTGTGGCGGAAAACGCCGAGCGCTGGAGCATCCACCGCCGCCCGCCGGGCTTTGCCGAGCAGCGGCCTGCCGCCGAAATTCTGGAAACAGGCATCAAGGTCATCGACCTGCTCGAGCCCTATGCCAAGGGCGGCAAGATCGGATTGTTCGGCGGCGCGGGTGTCGGCAAGACCGTTCTCATTCAGGAACTGATCCACAACGTCGCCATGCAGCACGGCGGCTACTCCGTTTTTACCGGCGTCGGTGAGCGCAGCCGCGAGGGCAACGATCTCTGGCACGAAATGCAGGAGAGCGGCGTGTCCGGCAAGACCGCGCTCGTGTTCGGCCAGATGAACGAATCGCCCGGTGTGCGTATGCGCGTTGCACTTTCCGGTCTGACCATGGCCGAATACTTCCGTGACGCGGAGCACAAGGATGTGCTGCTGTTCATCGATAATATCTTCCGCTTCGTGCAGGCAGGAAGCGAGGTCTCGACGCTGCTCGGCCGCATGCCATCGGCGGTCGGCTACCAGCCGACGCTTGCCAATGAAATGGGTATGCTGCAAGAGCGCATCACCTCGACCCGCGCCGGATCCGTCACCTCGGTACAGGCTGTTTATGTTCCCGCCGACGACCTGACCGATCCCGCGCCCGCCACGACCTTTTCCCATCTGGATGCGACGACAGTTCTCAGCCGCAGGATCGCCGAACAGGGCATCTATCCCGCCGTCGATCCGCTTGCCTCCACCTCCCGGATCCTGGAGGCTGACGTTGTCGGCGAGGAGCACTATGCCATTGCCCGCGCAGTGCAGGAAACGCTGCAAAAATATCAGGAATTGCAGGACATCATCGCCATTCTCGGCATGGATGAGCTGAGCGAGGACGACCGGAAAACCGTTGCACGCGCCCGCCGCATCCAGCGCTTTTTGTCCCAGCCGTTCCATGTGGCGGAAAAATTCAGCGGACTCAAGGGCGTTTACGTCCCCCTGCATGAGACGCTGCGCGGTTTCCGCGCGATCCTCTCCGGCAGCATGGACAACTGCCCCGAATCGGCCTTTTTTAACGCCGGAACAATCGACGACGTGCGCGAGCGCACGGAAAGGCAGAGGCATGAGACGGTATGAATGCTTTTCATCTTGAGATCCTCGCCCCCGACGGCGCGTTTTACTGCGGTGAGTGCATCAGTCTCACCGTGCCGACGCCGGATGGACTGCGCGGCTTTCTCCCGCACCACAGCAATCTCATCAGCGCCGTCGTGCCCGGCCGGACCGCATTGACCGATTCCGACGGTGTAAGGCACGAATTTCTTGTCGATTCCGGCCTTCTCAAGGTCGAAGAAGGCAACATTCTTCTGCTCGTCGATATAGCGGAACGACCGGAGGATGCTGAAGCCAACCGCGCACGGCGGGAGGCCGAGCGCGCACACGAGGAGGCGCTTGCACGCAAAAGTCTTCTGGAGTATCAAGCGGCACAGGCCGCGCTCTCCCGCGCCATCCGTCAGATGCGCGGCGGGAGCGAGTATGAGACCACTTAGCGGCATATAAAGCAGAGCGGGTGAAAATTTTTCTCCCGCCCTGCTGTTATTTTTCACAGTTTCTTAACTTTACGCTTCCATTTCTGGCGTATTATACTATATCAAAATGTATTTATCTTAAAGCATATCCAGCAGAAAGAGGTCCATCCCATGATTACATACCGCGCAGGCATTGACATTGGCTCTACAACAGTAAAGCTTGTACTTCTGGACGAAGACGGACGCATGGTCTTCGGCGAGTACCGGCGGCACTGTGCGCACACACAGGAGGCGCTCTCCGCCCTTCTGCGCGAAGCGCGTGAGCAGATCGGAAGCTGTGCCTTGCAGGCGAAAATCACCGGTTCGGGCGCCATTAACCTCGCCAAGGCGCTCGGCATTCCTTTTATTCAGGAGGTCGTGGCCGTTGCCGACGCGCTGCAAAAGGAAGCACCGCAGACAGACGTTGCTATTGAGCTCGGCGGCGAGGACGCGAAGATCATCTACTTTGCCGGCACGCTCGAAGAGCGCATGAATGGCGTATGCGCTGGCGGCACCGGCTCGTTCATTGACCAGATGGCGGCCCTTTTGCAAACTGACGCGGCAGGCCTTGACCGCGAGGCCGCGAACTATCAGCAGATCTACCCCATCGCCGCGCGCTGCGGCGTATTTGCCAAGACCGATATCCAGCCCCTCATCAACGAGGGCGCGACCAAGGCTGACCTTGCCGCCTCCATCTTTCAGGCGGTCGTCAACCAGACCATCTCGGGTCTTGCCTGCGGCAAGCCCATCCGCGGCCATGTGGCCTTTCTCGGCGGGCCGCTGCATTTTCTGCCGCAGCTCAAGGCAGCGTTCATCCGCACACTCAAGCTGACGGATAAGACGACCATCGATCCGCCCAACTCCCACCTCTTTGCCGCCATGGGCGCGGCGATGGAGGAAACGGAGAACGCGGCCGTCGACATCGACCGGATGATCGATCAGCTCGAGCGCGGCGTGGAGATGGATTTTGAGCTCCACCGTCTGCCGCCGCTGTTTGCCTCGCAGGAGGACTACGACGCGTTCTGCGCCCGCCACGTGAAAGCCGTGGTGGAAAAGGGTGCGCTGGCGGATTACCGCGGCGGCTGCTTCCTCGGCGTGGACGCCGGTTCGACCACGACCAAGCTTGCGCTCATCGGTGAGCGCGGCGAACTGCTCTGGTCATACTATGCCAACAATCAGGGCAGCCCCATCGAGACGGCCAAGCGTGCCGTCTCCGCACTCGCGCGCGAGCTGCCTGAAGGCGCACACATCCTGCGCGAGTGCTCGACCGGCTATGGCGAGTCTCTTTTAAAGGCTGCTTTTTCGCTCGACGAGGGTGAGGTTGAGACCATCGCCCACTGCACCGCCGCGGCCTTCTTCGACCCGAAGGTAGACTGCGTGCTGGATATCGGCGGGCAGGACATGAAGTGCATCAAGCTCCACAACGGCAGCGTAGACAATGTTCTGCTCAATGAGGCGTGCTCATCGGGCTGCGGCTCGTTTATCGAAAACTTTGCCGCCTCGCTCGGCTACAACGCCGAGGGCTTTGCCAAAGAGGCGCTCTTCGCACCGCACCCGGTCGATCTCGGCACGCGCTGTACGGTGTTTATGAACTCCAACGTCAAGCAGGCGCAGAAGGAAGGCGCAAGCGTCTCCGATATTTCCGCGGGCCTTGCCTATTCCGTCATCAAAAACGCGCTCTACAAGGTCATCAAGCTTGCCGATCCGAGTGAGCTCGGATCGCACGTGGTCGTGCAGGGCGGCACATTCTACAACAAGGCTGTACTGCGCGCATTTGAGAAAATCTCCGGCACAGAGGCGGTCTGCCCCGACATCGCGGGCCTCATGGGCGCGTTCGGTGCGGCGTTGATCGCCCGCAGGCACTACCACGGCCAGCAGACGACCATGCTCCCGCTCTCCGAGATCGAAACACTGGAGTACAAAACGCAGACGCTGCGCTGCGGCGGCTGCGCCAATCACTGCATGCTCACTGTCACGCGCTTCCCCGGCGGGCGGCGCTATACCACCGGCAACCGCTGTGAAAAGGGCGCGGGGAACACCGACGCACAGGAAAAGGGTGCGGATCTGTTCGCCTATAAGCTCCGCCGGATGTTCGACTATCCCCCGCTGGCTGCCGAAGAGGCACCGCGCGGCGAGATCGGCATTCCGCGTGTGCTGAACATGTATGAAAACTATCCCTTCTGGGCAATATTTTTCAAGTCGCTCGGCTTCCGCGTCATCCTCTCCCCGCTCTCCGACCGCAAACTTTATGAGCGCGGCATGGAATCCATCCCTTCAGAATCTGAATGCTATCCTGCCAAGCTGGCCCACGGACATGTCCAGTGGCTCATCGATGAGGGCGTGCACACCATCTTCCATCCTTGTGTATTCTTTGAGCATCAGGAAACGCCAGACGCACAGAACCACTTCAACTGCCCGATGGTCGTCTCTTACCCGGAGAATCTGCGCAACAACGTCGAAGCAGCAGCGGACAGCGAGGTCGAATACCTCAAGCCCTTCCTCGCCTTCACGAGTGAGAAGGTCATCGCTGACCGCATGGCGGTGTTCTGCCGCGAGCAATGGGGTATTCCCGCCAAGGAGGTCCGACAGGCGGTTTCTCTTGCCTGGGCCGAGCAGCAAAAGGCAAAGGCCGATATCCGCGCCGAAGGCGCGCGGGTGCTCGCCAAGATGAAGCAGGATGGGCGCTGCGGCGTTGTGCTCGCAGGCCGTCCCTATCATCTCGATCCTGAGATCAACCACGGCATTCCGGAGCTCATCACCTCCTACGGTCTCGATGTGCTCACCGAGGATTCTCTCCCCATCGATTTCAACCCCGAGCGTCCGCTGCGCGCGAACGACCAGTGGGTCTATCACTCCCGCCTGTACACAGCGGCAGAGTTCGTCCGGAACCGCGACGATCTGGAGCTCATCCAGCTCAACTCGTTCGGCTGCGGCCTTGACGCCGTGACGACCGATCAGGTCTCCGAAATTCTGGAGGGCAGCAATAAGCTCTACACCGTCCTCAAGATCGACGAAGTCAACAATCTCGGCGCGGTGCGCATCCGCATCCGCAGCCTGCTTGCCGCCATGAGCATCCGCCGCGAGAAGGGCATCTACGCTCACCCCCAGCCCGCAGCCTACCACCGCACTGTCTTTACCAAAAAGATGCGCGAGGAAAAGTGGACGCTGCTCGCCCCTCAAATGAGCCCCATCCACTTTGACGTGCTCGAGCCGGTATTCAACAAGCACGGCTACAATGTCGTTCTCTTGAAAAACGACGACCGCAAGGCCATCGATACCGGCCTGAAATTCGTCAACAACGACGCCTGCTTCCCTTCCATCACCGTTGTCGGCCAGCTGATGGAGGCTGTGACCTCCGGCCGCTACGACACCGACCACCTTGCGCTGATGATGACGCAGACCGGCGGCTGCTGCCGCGCGAGCAACTATGTCGGCTTTATTCGCCGCGCGCTGGAAAAGGCGGGCTACGGCCACATTCCGGTCGTCTCCGTCAATCTCAACGGCATGGAGAAGAACGAGGGCTTCACGATCTCCAAGGGGCTGATGATGGACGCAGTGCATGCGCTGGTCTACGGCGATCTGTTCATGCGCTGTCTCTACCATGTGCGCCCATATGAACTGGAGAAAGGCAGCGCGGAGGCCGTTCACCAGAAGTGGAAGGATATCTGCATCGATTCTCTTGTCAATCCCAAGACGAAGTGGCGCTATGCCGATGTCTGCCGCGGCATCGTGGAGGATTTTGACAATCTTCCCATCGATGAGACGCTCCGCAAGCCGCGCGTGGGCATCGTGGGCGAAATTCTGGTAAAATACATGCCGCTTGCGAACAATCACCTCGTTGAGCTTTTGGAAGCAGAGGGCGCGGAGGCCGTCGTGCCCGACCTGCTCGACTTCTTCAATTACAGCATCTATGGCCGCGATTTCCGCCATAAAAACCTCGGTACGTCGTGGAAGGACTCCATGGTCTCCAAGGTCGGCGTGGAGCTCATCCGCAAGCTGCGCGCACCTGCGCTTGAAGCACTGGAAAAGAGCCGCCGCTTTGAGCCGCCCATGCGCATCGAGGACGTCGCCAAGCTTGCCGAACCGTTCCTCGCCATCGGAAACCAGTATGGCGAAGGCTGGTTCCTCACGGGTGAAATGGCGGAACTGCTCACCTCCGGCACGCCAAATATCGTCTGCATCCAGCCGTTTGCGTGTCTGCCGAACCATGTGGTCGGCAAGGGCGTCATCAAAGCGCTGCGCAAGGAGTATCCGTGGGCGAACATCGTCGCCGTGGACTACGACCCCGGCGCGAGCGAGGTCAACCAACTCAACCGAATCAAGCTGATGCTCTCCTCTGCGCACCGCGCCATGGCTTCCGATGCACAAAAGCCCATGAATAAAGCACAGGAAGCCGCCGTACAGTAAACAGATATCAAAAGAGCCGCCCGATCGGGTGGCTCTTTTCCGTACAAAGTCAATTGATATCAATTTCCGCGGTTCAGCGCGCCGCTCAGGTGCAGCAGCGCCTCCAGCACACCGCCGCCCACGGCAAGCGCCTTATCGGAGGCTGTATAGCAGTTCTCAACGTTTCCGCGCGGATCAACGTCACCGGATTTCATACCCTTGTGAACCGAAACACCATCTGCCAAAAGGCCGCGCAGCACACCGTCAATGGTGCAGACCATCGGCTCTCCTGCGACATAACCCGCCGTCTCACCAGCCTTGACCAGATCACCGATCCGGTGAACAGCACAAAACTCTCCGTCTGCGGGCGCACGCAGCACACGCTCCCCCGCAAAGCCGCCGATCAGCCCCGGAATGTTGGTGTTCGGCAGCGCGCTTCCACGGTAGATCACACGTCCGAGCGTATGTCCGCGCATAGTCTCCACGACGGCGTGGCAGTCCTCCCCCGCCGTAAAGCCGGGGCCAACGCCGACGACGGCCGGCGCGTCGGTAATGCGCGTGCCAAGGTTACGCTTGGCAAGAATGGCGTCCACCAGCGCGTCGGGAGCAAGCATCCCGCGGCAGTCACAGCCGGGGTCTGCCAGCACCGGAATCACGCCCTGTGCGAGCAGAGCACACGCTTGCGCCACATTTGCGGCAAAGCGGGCGGTCACATCCTCGACCACCGCCTCTCCATGGACAATGGCCTCGGAAAAAGCGACCGTGCGGCGGATCGCCGTCGGGCGTGGAAGATCGGTCATGACCACCTGAATGCCGCTGCGGTACAGGCGAAGCGCAATGCCGCTGGCAAGATCTCCCGCTCCGCGGATCAGTGCAAGCATACATATACCCCCTTGTGCAGACTCCCTGCCGTGACCGGACAGGTGAGCCGTTCAGCAAGTGCGGCGGCATTGTCAAAGTCCGCCGCCGATTCAACTTTATTGATATAAACGCGGTCAGCAAGGCCCTCGGCAGTAAGCACCGCCGCAGCCATTTCCGGCGTGACAGCCGCGCCCTCCGGCGCACCACAGAGCGCAGCATACCGTTCCGGCCGGTGGCAGACCTCTCGGATGGGTCTGCCGAAACCGTCCGCACCGACCACGACCACTACACGCTGCGCGTTCGGCGGAATGACCGGCTCGTGGGGCGCATGCGCTTTGAGCGGCAGATGCTTTGCGCCGTCCGCCTCAACAAGCACGTAGTCCGCAAGCCGCGCAAGCGTCTCAAAGGACAACTGCGGCGCAGCGAGCTTTCCGTCCTCCGCCGTCTCCCCAACGCAGACCGCGCCGTGCGCAGCAAGCGCGGCGGAAAGCTCCGCTTCCCCCGCCTTCTCCATCACCTCATACTGCGCCGGACGCATGATCCGCGTTGAGGTGCAAAGGATCACGCTGCCTTTTCTCCGCAGCTCCTCCGTCAATGTGTAGACCAAGGTCGTCTTTCCGCCGCCGCCAATGAGCGCGGTCATGCCGCGCCCAATATACAAGAGCGGTGCGATCTGCATAGTAAAACTCCTTTACAGCTTACATGTGCTCCGCGCGGTGCCGGATCATCTCGGCGGCAATGCTGACGGCGATCTCCTCCGGCGTTTCGGCCAGAATCGGAAGGCCGATGGGCGCATGGATACGGTCGATGTTCCGCTGTGAAAAGCCTGCCGCGGTCAGCCTTTCGCGTGTGAGCGCGACCTTTCTTTTGCTGCCGATGCAGCCGATGTAGGCCGCCGGAGTACGCAGCACCTGTTCGAGGATCTCATAGTCCGCCTGATGCCCCGGCGTCATGACCACAGCGTAATCGTCGGCGGTCAGCGTGACCTTTTCAAAAATATGTGCAAAGTCGCCGACGATGATCTCTCGCGCCGTAGGGAAATGCTCTCGCCGTGCCAACTCTGCGCGGTTATCGAACACCGTGACCTCAAAGCCGACATAGCTTAAAACCGGCACGAGCGCACGTCCGACATGTCCCGCACCAAAGAGGTAAACGCGTCCCGCACGGACGACCGGCTCAACGTAGGTTTTTCCGTCCCAGTAGGGTCGGGAGGTAAAGAAGCTCTCGATTCCGTGCCGCAGATCGTCTGAGGTAAGGACGTCGGTCTCCCGCACCCTCTCCCCATCAAACACAAGCCGCAGCCAGACGTTCTTTCCTCCCTCGAGCGCGCCGAGCCACGCGCACAGCGCATCCACCTTTTCCGCCTCCTCCGGCGAAAAACACTGAAAACAAATCGTCACATCGCCGCCGCAGACCATGCCTGTGCTGTTCTCTGCCTCGGGATGCAGGGCAAAGGTGCGCAGCGCATCCCGCCACTCCGTCAGCAGAGCCTGCGCAAGCGCAACCGACTGCCGCTCCACCGCGCCGCCGCCGACCGTGCCGAGCGCTGTGCCGTCGGCAAAGACCGCCATATGCGCACCCGCACCGCGCGGGGACGAGCCGTCGGCAGCCAGAACGCTGCAAAGCATCACTCTTTCTTCGCGCGCGAGCGCGGAGAGCATTGTGTTTAAAATCTCTTTCATTGCGTTATCCTTTCAGTAGGATTACCATTTTTGTTATTATAGCAAGCTTCCTTATCCTTTGCAAGCGCTCAAAATGGCAAATGTCAATAGGAAAGTGTAACAAAACGAAAAAATATTTTTAGACGGTCTG
>JAXYYF010000115.1:0-25857 GCA_037419475.1 bacterium | reverse complement strand
AACTACATGCTCAAGGATGCCGGCGACGGCTACACCATGTTCGGCACCAAGAACGTCAAGCTCCTCAAGGACGGCGTGATGATCGACAACCAGGTCCTCATCAACTACATCGTCAATAATCTCGGCGGTGTGGTCGGCGAGCAGTATGCCGCCCCGCAGGGCCGCATCACCATCAAGACCGCTCCGGTCGTTGAGCCTGTTCCCACCGAGCCGGAGCAGCCCGCGCAGCCCTCCACTCCCGCCGCCGGCGAGACCTATGTGGTCGTTGCGGGCGACTGCCTGTGGAACATTGCCTACAAGCTCTACGGCACCGGCGCGCTCTACACGAAGCTGGCTGAGGCCAACAAGATCGCCGATCCCTATATCATTTACATCGGCCAGATCCTGACCGTCCCCGCCAAGTAAGCGGCGCGGAAAACGAGAAGAGAAAAGGAGAACGCCGTGCGGCGTTCTCCTTTTTTTGCGGGGTGCAACTGACGGTTGACACTTTTTCAAGTCTGCTTGGTGGACAGTCCGGTGCCTTTCCGCTATACTGGAGCCAACAACAAAAAGAGGAGACGACCTATGACGCTTGGACAGAATATCGCGCGGCTGCGCGCACAGAAGAACTTCTCGCAGGGCGATCTTGCCGATGCGCTGGAGGTCAGCCGCCAATCCGTGAGCAAGTGGGAGACGGATGCCAGCATCCCGGAGCTTGACAAGCTTCTGCGGCTTGCGGAGCTTTTCGGCGTGTCGCTCGACGAGCTGGTGAAGGGAGAAACACCGCCAGAGACGGAGCGTGTCCGGCATGCGGATGCAGAGCTGGGCGAGTTTTCCGCACCGCCCGCGGCGGAGACCGGCACACAGCGGAGTACGCGGAAGATTGTCGGCACGATCCTGCTGTGCTTCGGCGCGCTGATCGGGATACTCATCATGCTCTTCGCCGGAACGCTCGCCGGCTTTATACTGGCGCTGCCGCTGTTTGTCTGCGGGACCATCTGCCTGACGGTCAGGCGGCGGACGAGCCTCTGGTGCGCATGGGCGCTGTATGTGAGCTTTGCGCTGTATATGCGCTTTGCCGCAGGTGTTGTCGCAGGAAATATCTTCCAGACATTTTCGCGCCTGATCCGTCTGAATCCAATGCGCCTTGCGATGAGCTGGTCGGTCGCACTGGCACTGCTCGCGCTGGTCGCCTGTACGCTGCGCTCCTACCGCACGCTGACGCTCCGCTGGGAGAGAAGGAGCATTGCGCTGCTCACCGCCGGCTGGCTTGCGCAGCTCGGCATCCGTCAGGCGCTTGCACTTTGGGTGCGGTGCATCGTGAATGCAGGACACGGCGACCTAACGGGCTACACTTGGAAGCTCACGCTGAGCGGTACGCTCGATTCGCTCAATAACCTTGCCCTCGTCGTGCTCCTCGTCCTCACCGCCGCGCTCTGGCGCGGCTGGCGAAAACGGAAAGCAGAGGAAAAGGAGGTGGACGCATGACAGCTCTGGCTGTTCTGGCGACGATCGCCGCGGGTTATCTGGGCGACGTGTTCATCGGCGTGCCGATGAACTGGCCGAATGTCGGTGCGATCTTTGCCGCTGCGACGATGGGCGCGTTTATTCTGTGCGCGATCGAAAAGAAAAAATAAGAAAGGCCGCCTGCATTCAGCAGGCGGCCTTTTTGCGTTTGTCACAGAAAACGGCAGAGCAGAATGGGGAAGAAAACGGCAGGGACATAGTTCATGACCTTGAGCTTGGTGATGCCGAGCATGTTGAGGCTCAGGCCCACGATCAGAATAGAGCCGACGCACTTCATTTCCGCGATGACCACGTCGCTCAAAAGCGGAGCAAGGAACGACGCGCCGAGCGCAATGCCCCCCTGATAGAGAAATACCGCGGCGCCGGAGAGCGCCACGCCGATGCCCATGGTTGAGCCATAGACAATGGAGATGATGCCGTCGATGACGGCCTTGGCGTAAAGCGTGGAATGGTCGCCGGTCAGGCCGGAGTCCAGCGCGCCCATAATGGCCATGGCGCCCACGCAGAAGAGCAGTGTGCTGTTGACAAAGCCGACCGCGATCGAGCCCTGTGCGCTCTTGTGTGCAAAGCGCCGTTCCAGCCAGTTCCCGAGCGTATGGACGCGGCGGTCGAGGTCGATAAGCTCGCCCACAACGGCGCCGAGGGCCATGGAAAGGATGGCGGCGAGCGTATTCTCGCCCGCGAGCATCCCGCTCACGCCGATATAGAGCACACACAGGGAGAGCCCCTTTTCGATGGCCGTGCCGAGATGCTCTGGGATGAGCCTGCCGAACAGCACGCCCAGCAGGCAGCCTGCCGCAATGGCAAGGCCGTTGACGATGCTGCCGGTCAGCATGTTTCCTGCTCCCTTCCATATCCGGCGAGGGCCATCACGACCTCGCCGCCCATCATCAACCCCGCGCAGCCGGGAACCCATGCAAGACTTGCCGGAATACTGCGCCGCCCCGGCGGGGGCGTTTCCTTCTGCTCGCTTGCGGCGGGCAGTTCGGGGGAGAAGAGCACGCGCGTGTGCAGAATGCCGCGTGCGCGCAGCTCCCGGCGCATCACGCGCGCAAGCGGGCAGCCGCTGGTTTTGGAGATGTCCGCGATCCGCAGCTGCGAAGGATCGAGCTTGTTGCCTGTGCCGAGCGCGGAGAGAATGGGGATTCCGCGCGAGAGCGCGGTTGCAATGAGGTCAAGCTTGCAGGAGACAAGGTCAATGCAGTCGAGAATATAATCGTACCTTGCATCGAAAAAGCGCTCGCGGTTCGCGGCTTCATAGCGGCCGACGATGGGATGAACGATGATGGACGGATTGATGTCACGGCAGCGCGCGGCGACAGCCTCCGCCTTGCTGCGGCCGAGCGTGGAGTACAGCGCTTCGAGCTGGCGGTTGAGATTGGTCAGCGCCACCGTGTCATCGTCGATGAGCGTCAGCTCGCCCACGCCGGAGCGAACGAGTGCTTCAACCGCGTAGCTGCCCACGCCGCCGAGTCCGAATACGGCGACATGACTGTGGTGCAGCGCGGCCATCCCGGCCTCGCCGAGGATCATTTCCGTGCGTAAAAACTGGTTTTCCATAATTTGCTCCTTGAAACAAAGCAGAGACCGGCGCACTGCCGGTCTCTGCCGTATTGCGCGGGATCAGCCGACGTACTGCATGCCGTCGAGCTGCTCGGAGTCCACACCGTCAAGCTGCTCAGTCAGCCAGCTCTGCGTGTCGGAAGACTTGAGGTCGGAGGCGGCCTTGACCTTCCAGTAGGGCTCGTCACCGGTGCCGACGAAGTACATCACGTGGTAGCCGTAGCTGGTCTGGACGATGCCGGTGTCGCCCGGCTGGCGGGTGGGATCAAAGCACCAGTCCTCAAAGGCGGCGACCATCTGGCCCTTGTAGATATTCTCGTACAGTCCGCCGTTGGAGGCGCTGGAGTCCGTGGAGTTGGCCTGCGCCAGAGCGGCAAAGGCGTCCTCGGTCTGCTCGCCGCCGAGATACTCCGTCAGCAGCTCGTTGGCCTTATCCTCGTCGGAGACGAGAATGTGGCGCACGGAGACGGGGTAATAATCATTGCGGGTGCGGTCGTGGAAGAGCACGGCATAGCAGCCGGTCTGGTTGTAGACGATCGTGGTGGTGTCGCCGCTCTCGCGCGCGTCATCAAAGGCCCACTGAAGCAGATCGGAGGACGTGGAGGAGGCGTTGGCCAGATGCGTGTAGCTGCCGTCAAGCTCCTCGGCAAGCGCCTCGAAGCTCTCGCCCTGAGCGTAGCGTGCAAGCAGGCTTTCGGCCTTGGTCTTATTTTCGACCTGCGCCGCGGCCTTATCCTCGTCCGTGGCATCGCTGTCGAGCGTGGTGTTGAAGAGGACGTACTCGATGTCAGCGCTCTGATAGGCGCTGGGATCGGCATCATAGGCGGCCTGAAGATCCGCGTCGGTGTAGTTCAGACTGTCGGCATAGCTCTGCTGGTAGGCGCTGGCAATGGCGTCGCGGCGGACGCACTGCTTGAACACGTCCTCGGTCATATACTCGCCGAACGCGGCCTGAAGATACTTCGCGCGTGTCGTGCCGTAATAGGAGGCGTAGGTGTCGACGGAGGCCAGACCGCTCTCGACGGCGCTATCAGCCTCAGCCGAGGCGTCAAAGCCCTCGGCCTCAGCCTTATCAGCCAGCGTGACGCTCTGCGTCATGCTCTGGAGTGCAACGTCGATGAAGTAATCGAACCAGGTGCGGTCATCGGTGAACTGCTGGTCGCGCGGATCGGCGGAGGTGTCATAGCCAAAGGAGGAGGCGGAAGAGGCAATGGTGTTATAGACGCTGCTGTAATAATAGGCGACCTCGTTGACGCTGTATTCCTTGTCACCGATGCGCACGGCAGCAGTCTGACCGATGGCGGCGCGTTCGGCGTTTGCCTTGGCGGTCTGGATGCGGTTGGACGCAAACAGTCCGGCGCCGACGAGCAGGAACGCGGCGATGATCAGGGTGTAGATGCGCGTCTGACGGCGGTCCTTTGCCTTTTCCTCGGCCTCATGGGCTTTGCGGGGGTCGACATAGCCGCTCTCGTTGAGCGTCTGACGGTTTTTCTTTTCTCTCGAAGCACTCATGGTTGACTGTTTCCTTTCGATTGCTGTGTAGAATAATAGAAATGTGCGGGAGGGGAGTCTTACTTCGTACCGAAGATGCGGTCACCCGCGTCGCCCAGACCCGGAACGATATAGCCCTTTTCGTTGAGACACTTGTCGAGCGCGCCGGCGTAGATCTCAACGTCGGGATAGAGCGCCTGAAGGTGCTGGATGCCCTCGGGAGCGGCGACGAGCACCATCAGCTTGATGTGCTTGCAGCCACGCTTTTTCATCTCGCCGATGGCCTCGGCGGCGCTGCCGCCGGTGGCGAGCATGGGGTCGACGATCAGCACGTCACGGTCGGCAACGTCCTTGGGCATCTTGCAGAAGTAGGGGTGCGGCTCAAGCGTGTCCTCGTCGCGGTACATGCCGATGTGGCCGACGCGCGCGGCGGGGACCATGCGCAGAACGCCGTCGACAAGGCCGAGACCGGCGCGGAGGATGGGGACGACGACGAATTTGCGGCCGGCAAGCGTGGGAGCGTCCATCTCGCAGATGGGCGTTTCGATGTGCTTGGTGGTCAGGGGCAGATCACGCGTTGCCTCATAGGTGATGAGCATACCGATCTCGCTGACCAGCTCGCGGAAGTCCTTGACGCTGGTGTTCTTGTCGCGCATGATCGTCAGCTTGTGGGCCACAAGGGGGTGGTCCATGATGTGTACGTTCTTGCCGAATTTCGTTTCCATTGCTGCATCCTCCGATAAAATATATGTTTATTTGTGAATTGCTGCCTGTTGTAAGCGGGCGTTGCGCTCACGCTCCGCCTGAGAAATGCGCAGATACACCGGCGCAAGCTCCTGCGCGCCGACCATATGGCCGTGCTCCGCGGCAAGGCCGACGCCGATCGCGTTCTGATAGAGAAGCTGTGCGGGGGCCAGCGTGCTCCCTACGCCAAGCTGCGCGAGCCCGTCATGGCAGAGCTTTCCGCCGTCGCCGAGCACCAGAAGGCGGCGCGTTTCGCCCCGCAGTTCCTCCGCCAGCTCCGCGACCGCGATGGCGCGGTCGGGCGTGAGGCGCGTGAGCGTGCCGTCCTTCGCTTCAAAGAGCGCGTTGTAGACCTGGCTGCGCCGCGCGTCCATCGCGCAGACGATCAGACCGTTCATATGCGCAAGATTCTGCGCCATGGCTTCGAGCGTGGAAACGCCGATGCAGGGCTTGTCCGCCGCCCATGCAAGGCCCTTGACCGCGGCGATGCCGATGCGCAGGCCGGTGAACGAGCCGGGACCGGCGGCGGCCGCAATTGCGTCAATGTCCGCAAGCGTCAGCTCCGCGTTTTTGAGCATCGCGTCCACCATCGGCATGAGCGTGCGCGAGTGGGTCAGGCCGGTGCACTGGTAGGCATAGGCCAGCGGCGCGCCCTGCTCGACCACAGCGGCCGAAACGGACTTCGCCGAGGTCTCCAGCGCAAGAATTTTCATAAGCCGTCCACCCCCGTGACCGTAATGATTCGCCAGCCGTCGTGCTGCGCGTCGCGCCGGAAGTCGATGCGCACGGTGGACTCGTCGAACGCGTCCTCCGCCCGCTCACTCCACTCGACGGCGCACACGCCGCCGCGCGCGAGGTAATCCTCCCAGCCAATGTCGAACAGCTCGTCCGACGAGCCGAGACGGTAGAGATCGAAGTGAAAGAGGGGAATATCGCCTTCATATTCGTTGACGATGGTGAAGGTGGGGCTCGTCACCCGACCGTGGCAGCCAAGCCCGCGCGCAAGCCCGCGGGTGAAGGCGGTTTTTCCCATGCCGAGCTCACCGCTGTATGCGATGACTGTGCCGCGAGGCAGCTTTTTGGCAATGCGCTCACCGAGCTGCTCGGTCTCCTGCTCGCTGTGTGAGAGATATTCCACGGCAAAATCCCCCTTTCTGTCCCATTCTAAAAGTGTAGTATAACATATCGAACCGCAATGCGCAATCGCTTTTTCATGAACAGAGTGTAAATGTAGAAAAAGCGCGGTTTACACGGCTTTGAAAGCGTGGTATACTACGAAACGACGAAAAGACACGCATGGAAGGAGGCAGAGAATGGGACGTACAAGAGAATTTCTGCATGATCTCACGCGCCAGTCCGATTTGGTGCTGCTGGCACTGTGCACGGCTTCAACGCTCTACGGTATGGCGCTCATTGCCAGCGCAACGCACTTCCGCGGCACATTCAAGTATGTCGCCGTTCAGGGCCTCGGCCTGCTTATCGGCTTTGTGCTTTACTTTGCCTTTTCCTCGCTGGACATTTTCGAGTTGGCAAAAAAGTGGAAATGGATCCTGGGCTTCAACGTCGGCTTTATCCTGCTGCTGCTCACGCCGTTGGGCCTTACGCGCAACGGAAACCGTGCATGGCTGGGTGTGAACGGCATCGGCGAGCAGCTTGGCGTTGCCTTTTTGAAAAACTTTCCCGTCACGGTGCAGCCTGCGGAGGTCGTGAAGGTGTTCTTCATCATCCTGCTGGCCTATCAGCTCGCACTGCTGCGGGAAAACCGCGATCTCAGACGCTTTGAAAATGTGGTTCAGCCGACGGCGCATATGCTCTTCATGGTCGGCGTGATCGTGGTGATCTCCGGCGACGCAGGCAGCGCGCTGGTGTATCTTTTTATCTTCGTCTGCATGGTCTTTGCCGCCGGTATGGCGGCGCGCTGGCTGGTGCTGGGCGTCGGCGGCGGCGCGGCGGCTTTCCTTGCGGTGTGGGAGCTGGACCTGATCCCAAGCTATATGAAGGACCGCTTTCTCGTTGTACTCGACCACAGCTATGACGTGCAGGGCAAGGGCTTTCAGCAGACGCGCAGCATGCTTACGCTCGGCTCGGGCCAACTGACGGGACAGGGCCTGTTCCACGGTGCGCAGACGCAGTCCAGCCAGATCTGGAGTCTGCCGGAACGGCAGACGGACTTTATCTTTGCCGTCTGCGGTGAGGAGCTGGGATTTATCGGCTGCGTGCTCATCATCGTGCTGCTGCTGGCGATCATTGTACGCTGCCTGCTCGTGGCGCGCGACGCGGCCACGCCAATGGAGAGCTATGTCTGCGTCGGCATGGCGAGCATGCTCATCTTTCAGACGATCGCCAACATCGGCATGTGCCTGTTTCTCATGCCGGTCATCGGCCTGACGCTGCCCTTTTTCAGCTATGGCGGCTCGTCGATCGTGACGCTTTTTGCGGCGATGGGCGTGGTGTCCGGCGTCAAGAAGCGCTCGCGTCCGGAATGGCTGATGAACTGAATATGATTTTGCAAAGAGGCGTCCGGCAGACGCCTCTTTTTGCATAACCTGCCCTTTTTTATCAGATACTACCGCTGCAAAAATAAAAAAGGGAGGAATCGACCTTGCATATCGATCAGAGAAAAGAACTGCTCTGGCGCGCGGCGCCGCTGCTCCTTGCGGCAGTGCTCTTCACCGCGTTTGCCTCGCCGGCCTCCGCGCTCTTCGGGCGCGGAAAGGAGGAGACGTCTGCGCCCATGGAGGGCGCGCCCATTGCACAGAATCTGGCGGTTCGCGTGTACCGCGGCATCCCATATACCGGAACACTCGCCGCCATCGACCGGTCGGGCGGCGGCTTGAGCTTTTCCATCGTCACCGAACCATCGAAGGGGACGGTGACGCTCGATGGCGAAAGCTTTGTCTACACCTCAGGCAGCCGCTGCGGCGCGGATCAGTTCACCTATCTTGCGACGGACAGTGAGGGACGCTCGTCTGCACCTGCGACGGTGCGCATTACCATCGAACGCGCGAAGAGCGGCGTGACCTATGACGACATGAGCGGAAACGCAGCCTACACGGCGGCGGTCGACCTTGCCGAACACGGCGTTTTCGTCGGCACACAGGTGGGCGGCAAGCGCTTTTTTGAGCCTGAGCGTCCGGTCAGCCGCGTTGAGTTTATCACAATGGCGCTGGCTGCGGCGGATATCCCGGTGGAGGACAGCTCGCTCACGGGCTTCTGCGACGACGCGGATATCCCGCTTTGGGGCAAGGGCAGCGCGGCCGGTGCGCTGCGCTGCGGGCTGATCCGCGGTGTGGACACACCGGAGGGCGTGGCGTTCTGTGCGCGGAGTGAGGTCTCGCTCTCCGAAGCGGCGGCTGTGCTCAACCGTCTGCTGCGCGTGACGGATGTGGATCTGAGCGGCTATTACGGCGAGAGCGCCGACGCATGGAGCGCACAGGCCGTGGCGAATCTGGAGTCAGTCAGCGTGATCGCCAGCGGCAGCTTTTCCGACGGCGGCTGGCAGCGCACGCTCACGCGTGCCGAAGCCGCGCAGCTGCTTTCGGCGGCGATGACGCTTTCTGCAAAAAAGGACAGCGGCGGGCTGTTTTCCTGAAAGAAAGGCGGCACTTGCCGCCTTTCTTCTTGTAATTATTGCACGCTTGTGATAAAGTGTATCCTGATAAAATAGCATTGATAACATCAGCTGACACGGATGAATACGCTTTTCGGCGGACCGGCGATGCGCCGGCGCGGACGGCTGATGGATACCGCTTTAAATCAGGAGGAAAAACGATGCGTATTGTTGTACTGGCTGGAGGACTGAGCATGGAGCGCAATGTGTCGCTCTCGAGCGGCTCGCGCATTTGCCGCGCGCTGCGCGAGCGGGGGCACCAGGCCATTTTGGTGGATATGTTTCTGGGATTGGAGAGCTACGGCGGCGCGCTTGAGGATATTTTCGACGCGCCGGACGGGCTGTGCGGAGACTTCTCCGTTGCCCGCGAGGAGCCGGATCTTGACGCGGTGCGCGCAAGCCGGGCGGATCAGAGCGCGAGCGTGTTCGGGAAGGATGTGCTGCGCGTGTGTGCCATGGCGGACGTGGTGTTCATTGCGCTCCACGGCACCTGCGGCGAGGATGGAAGGGTGCAGGCGGCGTTCGACCTGCTCGGCATCCCATACACCGGCTCAGGCTACCTCGGCAGCGCCATCGCCATGGATAAGGACCTGACCAAGCGCCTTGTCGCGCCCTATGTCACAACGGCCAAATGGCGCGCGATGAAGTATACGGCTGCGGACATCCCGCAGATCGTCGCGGAGACGGAGCTGCCCTGCGTCGTCAAGCCCAACGCCAACGGCTCGTCCATCGGCGTGACCATTGCACATACGAAGGATGAGGTGACTGCCGCGCTGACCGAGTGCCTGCATTTCGGTGCGCAGGTCGTCATCGAGCAGTACATCAAGGGACGCGAGCTTCAGGTCGGTATCCTCGACGGCCATGCCCTGCCGGCCATCGAGATCATTCCCAAGACCGGTTTTTATGATTATGCCAACAAGTATCAGGCTGGTGCGGCGGAGGAGGTCTGCCCCGCGCACATTCCGGAGGCGTGGGAGGTGGAGCTGCGCCGCGCGACCGAGACGGTGTTCCGTGTGCTGGGGTTGAGCGTCTATTCCCGTGCGGACTTCATCGTGACCGGGGACGGCACGCCGTATTTTCTTGAGATCAACACGCTGCCCGGCATGACGCCGACGAGCCTTGTGCCGCAGGAGGCTGCCGCCGCCGGCATTGGCTACGGCGAACTGTGTGAACGCATCGTGGCCGGATCTCTGCGTGCGCGGGGAAAGCAGGCATGAAAAAGCTGACAGTCAGCAATCTGCTTGCCGCCACGGGCGGCGTCCTGCTTGCAGGAGAGGAAAGCGCAGAGGTGACTTCCGTTTCCACCGACAGCCGCAAGGCGGGGGAGGGAGCGCTCTTCATCCCGCTTGTCGGAGAGCACTTTGACGGACATGACTATATCGATAAGGCATTTTTTCTTGGCGCGGCGGGCTGCCTGTGCGCCAAAACGCCGGAAGCGTTTGAGGACGGTAAATTCTACATTTCGGTGCCGGATACGCGCCTTGCGCTCAAGGCGCTGGCTTCTTGGTATCGTGGACAGTTTGATATTCCCTTCGTCCAGATCACCGGCTCGGTCGGCAAAACGACGACCAAGGAGATGATCGCCGCCGTCCTTTCGCAGAAGTACCGCACGCTCAAAACGGCAGAGAATTTCAACAACGACATCGGTACGCCGCTTACCCTCCTCGGGCTGGACGACACCTATGAAGCCGCCGTCATCGAGACCGGCATGGATCATTTCGGCGAGATCCGCTATCTCGGCGAGATGGTGCGCCCGCACATCGCCGTCATTACGAACATCGGCGACGCACATATTGAGTTTTTGGGTTCGCGCGAGGGCATCCTCAAGGCCAAGAGCGAGATTTTTGAAAACCTTGACGCGGACGGCACGGCCGTTCTCAACGGCGACGATGTGCTGCTCGACACGGTGAAGCTTCCCCAGCGCATCGTCCGCTGCGGTGAGAGCACCCGTTCCGGCGCACACGTGAGCGCGGTCACGGATCGCGGCATCGACGGTGTGGACTGCACTGTGACGACGGAGAAGGCAACCTACCATCTGCACATCCCTTCCCCGGGACGGCACATGATCTATGCCGCGTCGCTTGCTGCGGCGGTGGGGGAGGAGCTGGGGCTTTCCGTCGGCGAGATCGAGCGCGGCGTGGCTGCCTATGAGCCGGCAGGTTCGCGGATGCGGGTGCACCGGCTGAGCGGAAACCGCCGTCTGCTCGATGACTGCTACAATGCGAATCCCCAGTCGATGGGCGCAAGCCTGCGCGTCCTTGCCGCGAGCGAGGGAAGGAAGATCGCCGTGCTCGGCGACATGAAGGAGCTCGGCGCGATCACCGAAGCGGCCCACCGTGAAATGGGGGAGCTGTGCGCCGCGCTCGGCATCGACCGCGTGATCGCTGTGGGCGAATACGCAAAGGGCATCGCGGCAGCGGCTTCCGGCCGGTCGGAATGGTTCGCGGATGCGCAGAGCGCCGCCTGCGCGGCACAGCGGGAATTTACCGCCGGCAGCGTTCTGCTGTGCAAAGCGTCGCATTCGATGCATCTGGAGAAAATTGTAGAGGAATTGCTCAAAACGACATGATCGAGATCAGCGTAACAGGACTGACAAAGTCCTTTGACTTGGAAAAGAAAATACTCGACGGCCTGACCTTTCAGATCAACTCCGGCGAGCGTGTGGGTCTGCTGGGAAAGAACGGTGCGGGCAAGACGACGCTCTTCCGCATTCTCACCGGTGAGATCGACTACGATACCGGTGAGGTCGCCATTGCCTCGAACCGCCGTGTGGGTCTCATTTCACAGATCCCGGTCTACCCCGAGGGGTACACGGTCGAGGATGTGCTGCAATCCGCTTTTGCCCGCATGCGGAATATGGCGGATGAGATGGAGGCGCTTTCCCGGCAGATGACGGACGGCGACGAGTCGGAGGAGACGCTGCGCCGCTACGGTGAGCTCTCCGCCCGCTTTGAGGGCCTCGGCGGCTACGATACGGCCACCGCCGTCAACAAGGTCGCCAACGGCCTGTCCATCCCCGCCGATATGCGCACGCGGCTGTTCGACTCGCTCTCCGGCGGGGAAAAGACACGCGTGAACCTCGGCCGCCTGATTCTGGAGGATACGGACATTCTGCTCCTCGACGAGCCGACAAACCACCTTGACCTCCACGCGATCGAATGGCTGGAGGACTATCTGGCCTCCTTCAAGGGCACGGTTGTGGCCATTTCGCATGACCGCTATTTCCTTGACCGCACCATCACCCGCGTCATTGAGATTCTGGATGGACATGCGGAGTTCTATAACGGCAACTACAGCTTTTACGCTGTGGAGAAAGAGCGCCGCTATCTTGAACGGATGCGGCAGTATGAAAAGGAACAGGCGAAGATCAAACAGCTCGAGGCGGCGGCGGAAAAGCTGCACCTGTGGGCCTTTATGGGCAACGACGCGCTGCACAAGCGCGCGTTTTCAATGGAAAAGCGCATCGAGCGTATGCGCACGACGGACAAGCCCACGCGCGAGCGCAAGCTGACTGCACAGTTCCAGAGCCGTGAGTTTCTGGGCGATGAGGTCATGGCGCTCAAAGACGTCGGCAAGTGCTTCGGCGAGCGGCGGCTGTTTTCGGGCGTGAACCTGAAGATCACCGGCGGAGAGCGCATCGCGTTCATCGGTGATAACGGCACGGGAAAATCAACGCTCATCAAAATGATCATGGGCGAGGAGTATCCCGATGAGGGGCGCATCAAGCTTGGCCCCTCGGTGAAGATCGCGTATCTGCCGCAGATCATCCACTTTGACGTGCCGCAGCGGAACCTTGTCGACACAATGCTCTGGTCGAAGCGGGACATCACGCCGCAGAAGGCACGCGACCGGCTGGCCGCGTTCCACTTTCAGGGCGAGGACGTGTTCAAGTCCGTCTCTGTGCTCTCCGGCGGTGAACAGAGCCGCCTTCGCCTGTGTATGCTCATGGATGACGAGGTCAACTTCCTGATTCTCGATGAGCCGACGAACCACCTCGACATTGCCTCACGCGAGTGGATCGAGGAGGCGGTGGAAGCCTTCGACGGCACGCTTTTGTTCGTCAGCCACGACCGTTATTTCATCAACCGCTTTGCCACCCGTGTCTGGGAACTGGAGAACCAGGCCATCACGGACTATCCCATGGGCTTTGCACGCTACCGCAGGTTCAAGGCGGAGCAGCCGGCGAAAAAGGCTGAGACGGAAAAGCCTGCGAAGGAAAAGAACGCGGCGGAAAGGCCGCAGCGGGGCAATAAGGGCCAGCAGGCCGCCCGCCGTCAGCTGACCATCTGCGAGCGCGAGATCGCGCAGCAGGAGGAGGCGCTTGCCGCGCTGGATGCGCGGCTGGAGGAAGCCGCGGCGGACTATGAAAAATACAGCGCGCTCTATGCGGAAAAAGAAACGCAGGAGCAGAAGCTCACAGAGCTGATGGAACGCTGGGAAGCGCTCGCCGCCGAAGCGGGCGAGTAATGAGTAAAAAGGAGAATCGACAGAGAGAATGACGCACGGGCGGGGAGGTCAAGCCATGCCGAAGCAATGGAAAGTGCTTGCAAAACGGGAAAAACGGCTCCTTTGCGGGACGATCGTATTCTTTGTGTTTGCGATGCTGCTGCGGGCAGTGCCGGGCGTGCGGTTTTCCGCTTTTTTGTGCCTGTGCGCCGCGCTGATGCTGCTGGCCTTCGCCGGACTGGAGCATGCGGCGCGGCGCGGATACCACGCGGCGGCGTGGTGTGAGCTTGCGCTCATCGGTGTGCTTTTGGCAGGCTTTGGCCTCTTTGCGGTGATGGAAACGATGGTCGTCCGCGGCTCGCTTGCCGACAGGACGGACAAGCCGGTGAGTGCGGTCATCGTGCTCGGCGCGGGCGTGAACGGCGAAACGCCGTCGCTATCGCTCTCCACGCGCATCGACGCGGCGGCGGAGTATGTGAAGACTCATCCCGGCGTGCCGGTCGTGCTCTCCGGCGGACAGGGCGAGGGCGAGGACATCACGGAGGCGGAATGCATGCGCCGCGCTCTGGCGGCCCGCGGTGTGGACGCAGACTGCCTTTATCTCGAGGAGCGCTCGACGAACACGCGGGAGAATATGCTCTATTCGCGCGGGCTGCTTGAATCACTCGGTGTGGATACGGAGAAGTGCGTTGCCATCGTGACCTCGGATTATCACCTCTGCCGCGCGCGGCTGCTATGGGGCGGGGTGTCCGCCGCCGTACCGGCGCATATGCCGGACACGCTCTATTTCCGCGCTTTAAGCGTCAACTACTACATTCGTGAGGCCTTTGGCCTTGCCGCCTACTATGCATTTGGAGGTTAACCATGAATCGAGACATTTTGTGCCTTTACTATTCCCGCACGGGGAACACAAAATTTGCGATGGAGGAGATCGCCGCCGCGCTCGACTGCGAATGCGCGGAGCTGCGCGACCGCGTCGACCGCTCCGGAACGGTGGGATATCTCCGCTCGGGGCTGGACGCCATGCGCAAGCGCACCCGCGCCATGGAGCCGGTCGAAACGCGCCGTGCGCTGCATGACTACCGGCTCGTCATTCTCGCCACGCCGATTTGGGCGGGGCGGTGCTCGAGCGTGGCGCGCGGCTTTTTGAAGCGTCGCGGGCTGGAGATCCAGAATATCGCCTATGTGCTCACGCACGGCAGCGAGGAGCTTTATAAGGATGTGTACGGTCAGATGGATCAGTATGTAGAGCGCCCGCATGTCGCGGAGGTCTCGCTGCGCATCGGCTCGGCGGGCTATCACTTCTGGCGCGACGAGTTTGTGCGCAACGTGACAAATTACATGACGGCGGAGAACTGAGACGATGTGGGAGAAGCTGGAACAGCTCGCGCGCCGTTGCGCGGAGATCGGCGAGCTGCTGACCGTGCCGGAGATCTACGCCGACGCCGTGCAGCTCAAGAAGCTCACGCAGGAGCAGAAGGAGCTTGAGCCGGTCGTGCAGGCTTACGAGGCCTACCGCTGTGCGGAGCGGACGATCGATGAGGCGGAAGCGCTCCTCTTCGATCCGGAGCTGCGTGAGATGGCGCAGGAGGAGCTGCGGCAGGCCAAGGCGGACAAGGCGCGGCTTTATGATGAACTGCGCGTGCTGCTTCTGCCGCGCGATCCGAACGACGGAAGAAATGTCATTATGGAGCTGCGCGGCGGCGTCGGCGGGGAGGAGAGCGCGCTGTTTGCCGCTGACCTCTACCGGATGTACTCCATGTACGCGGAAAAGCACGGCTGGCAGGTCGAGCTGCTCAACTATAACGACACAGAGCTCGGCGGCGTGAAGGAGGCCGACTTTGTTGTCAACGGTGCGGGCGCGTGGTCGCGGCTCAAGTTCGAGTCGGGGGTACACCGCGTTCAGCGCGTGCCGGAAACGGAGTCCGGCGGACGCATCCACACCTCCACGGCCACGGTCGCCGTACTGCCGGAGATGGAGGAGGTCGACGTCGATCTGCGCCCCGAGGACATTGAGATGCAGGTTTACCGTTCCTCCGGCGCGGGTGGCCAGCACGTGAACAAGACGAGCTCCGCCGTGCGGTTGATCCACAAGCCGACAGGCATCGTTGTCGCCTGTCAGGAGGAGCACTCACAGGTGCAGAACCGCGCCAAGTGCATGCAGATGCTCGCCTCCAAGCTCTATGAGATGGAGCGCGAGCGGGTGGAGAGCGCCGTGACGAACGAACGCCGTGCACAGGTTGGCACCGGCATGCGCAACGAGCGCATCCGCACCTACAATTTCCCACAGAATCGCGTGACCGATCACCGGCTGATGGGAGAGAACCGAAACTTCAATATCGACGCCGTGATGAACGGCGGACTCGATCCCATCATCGACGCGCTCACCATGCAGTCGCAGGCGGAAAAGCTGCGCGAGAGCACGGAGAGCTGAGAGAAAGAGAGGAGAACATATGTATTCGAGCGGATTCGACGGCTTCTTTTTTGGCGGCGGGTTTGAGATCATGTTTTTCCTGATCTTCGGCCTTGCGGTCGCCATGTTCGTGGTGATGTTCGTCAAGGGTATCGGCCAGTGGCACAAAAACAACAATTCACCGCGGCTAACGGTGGAGGCGGTGGTCGCGGCCAAGCGGACGGACGTTTCGCACCACCACGATGCAAATACGCACGTCGACCATCATACGACATGGTATTATGTCACCTTTGAAGTTCAGAGCGGCGACCGTATGGAGTTTGGCGTCAGCGGGAGCGAATACGGACTGCTTGCCGAAGGGGATTACGGTAAACTGACCTTTCAGGGCACGCGCTATCTCGAATTTGAAAGAGAATGAGGAGAGAAAGGCATGAGCAGGCTGGACTACCTCTTTATGCGCTTTAGTGGGTTCGACCGCCTGATCGACCTTGCGTGTCTTGTGGTGCTCACCGTGATGCTCGGCAGGCCTGCCGGGCGGTGGGTGATGGACCAGCTCAAGCCGCGCAGGAGTGTTCCGGCACGAGTTGCCGCCCGCCGCGCGGAGATCAAAAGGCACAAAAGCCGCCGCGGCAGAGAGTTTACAACGGTATGCTTTTGTGTGACCTTTGAGGCAGAGGACGGGGCGTGCAGAGAACTTTCCGTCAGCAGCACGGAATACAGCGGGCTTGATGTGGGTGACTGCGGCACGCTGACGTATCAGGGCGGCCATTATCTCGGCTTTGTAAGTGAGCGGAGACAGGGAACCGGCTGGACTGATGAAAGAGAAGAAACCGAAGAGGAAGAAGGATAACATTCAGCATCATGCAGACGATCTATTACGATTTGCGGAATTTAGAGCAGGCGGATGCGGCGGAGAAAATCGCTGCTGCCGCGGACATTCTGCGCCGCGGGGGACTGCTTGCCATTCCGACCGAGACGGTTTACGGCCTTGGCGCGGACGGCCTGAATGCGGAGGCCGTGCGGCACATTTTTGAAGCCAAGGGCCGTCCGCAGGACAATCCGCTTATTTTACATATTCCGGACGCGAGCTGGCTCGCACGCTACTGTAAAGACGTGCCGGAGACGGCCTACCGTCTTGCTGAACGATTCTGGCCCGGGCCGCTGACAATGATCCTGCCCAAGGCGGACTGTGTGCCGCTCGTCACGACCGGCGGTCTGGAGACGGTCGGTATGCGCTGCCCCGATCACGCGGTCACGCGCGCGATCATTGCCGCCGCCGGCGTGCCGGTCGCCGCACCGAGCGCCAATACCTCGGGCCGTCCGAGCTGCACGACCGCCGCACACGTCCGCGAGGATATGGACGGAAAGATCGACGGTGTGGTGGACGGCGGGCCGTGCCGCGTGGGCGTGGAGTCGACGATCATCGACCTCACCTGTACGCCGCCGCGGCTGCTGCGTCCGGGCGGTCTGCCGCTCGAGGAGCTGCGCGCTGTGCTCGGCGAGGTGGCGGTGGATAAGGCTGTCACGCAGCAGATGGCGGCGGGAGAGAAGCCCCGCGCGCCCGGCATGAAGTACCGCCACTATGCGCCCAAGGCGCCTGTCACGGTCGTGACCGGCACGCCGCGCGCGAGCGCGCGGCGTCTGCTTGCCGGACTCGGCGAGCGGGATGGTGTGATCTGCTTCGACGAGTTCGCGCCGCTTTTTGCGGGACATATCGTCCATAAGCTCGGCCCGAGCGGTGACAAGCTCGCGCAGTCGCAGCACGTTTTTGACGCGCTGCGCACCTTCGACGAAACCGATGTGCCCGCCATATGGGCGCAGTGTCCCGACAGTGCGGGACTTGGCTTGGCAGTGGGCAATCGCTTAAAAAAAGCGGCGGGCTTTCACACGGAAAGCGCCGCTGACGGCAGACTCGTGCTCGGCATCACCGGCGGCACCGGTGCGGGGAAAACAACGCTGCTGCACGCGCTGGAGCAGCGCGGCGTGCTTGTGCTCGACTGTGACGCGGTGTACCATGAACTGCTCCGCACCGACGAACCGCTGCGCGCGGACGTCACCGCCGCGTTCGGAAACGTTTTTGCACCTGACGGCGGTTTGGACCGGCAGAAGCTGGGAACAATAGTATTCCATGATGCCGGCGCACTCGCGCGGCTCGACGAAATCATTTTCCGCCATCTGCCCCGCGCGCTCGTGCGGCGCATGGAGATGAGCGGCGCGGCGCTCGTGGCGCTCGACGCGATCAAGCTGATCGAAAGCGGACTGGGCGCGATCTGCGATGTGACGATCGCCGTCATCGCGCCGGAGGAGGTGCGCGTGCGGCGCATCATGGCGCGTGACGGCATCACTGAGGACTATGCCCGTGCACGCGTGCGCTCACAACGCGATGCGGAGGCGTTCCGCGCGGACTGCAGCGCCGTCTTTGAAAATAACTACCCCACCTCCGCGCAGGCCGAGCAGGCTGCGGCGGAGTTTCTGGATCCCATCATCAAATCGCTGAAGGAGGAATAAACAATGGCGGAGAAGAAAAAGAACGAATGGGCGGAAAAGCTTGCCTATGCACCCAAGAACGGTTACGAGCGCTTGAGCGTTGAAGAGGAGCAGGCGATGAACGCCTACTGCGAGGATTATAAGGATTTCCTCAACCACGGCAAAACCGAGCGCCTGTGCGTCGAGCACTGCATCGAGCTGGCGTCGGCGCGCGGCTTTGTGCCCTATGAGAAGGGTATGGCGCTTAAAACCGGCAATAAGGTCTACTACAATAACCGCGGCAAGGCGATCATGCTGGCCGTGATCGGCGAGGAGGATCTCAGCCACGGCGCGAACATCGGCGCGGCGCACACGGACGCGCCCCGCCTTGACCTCAAGCCGCGCCCGCTCTATGAGGAGTCGGAGATGGCCTATCTCAAGACCCACCACTACGGCGGCATCCGCAAGTATCACTGGGTCACCATCCCGCTCGAGCTCCACGGCGTGGTCGTGCGCGGGGACGGCTCGACGGTCGCCGTCCACATCGGCGCGGACGAGGGCGATCCGCAGTTCATCATCAATGACCTTCTGCCCCATCTTGGCCGCGAGCAGGGCAAAAAGCCCCTCAACGAGGCCATTCCCAGCGAGAGCCTGAATCTGCTCGTCGGCGGCCGCCCGCTCGAGGGTGCGGACTGCTCGGACCGCTTCAAGCTCAACGTTTTGAAGCTGCTGAATGAAAAGTACGGCATCGTGGAGGAGGACTTCATTTCCGCTGAGCTGGAGGTCGTACCTGCCGGCAAGGCACGTGACATCGGCTTCGACCGCAGTTTCATCGCCTCCTACGGTCACGACGACCGTGTGTGCGCCTACGCCGAGCTCGCCGGCATCTTCGACGCGAAAAGCCCGAAGCGCACGGCGGTGTGCATCTTCGCGGACAAGGAGGAGATCGGCTCTGAAGGCGTCTCCGGCATGCTCTCGCAGGCGTTCGACAAATTCATGGCCGACCTGTGCGAGGAACAGGGTGTCGCGCTGCGCGACTGCCTGGCGAACTCCTTCTGCCTGAGCGCGGACGTGACAGCGGCCTATGACCCGAATTTCGCCGATGTGTACGATAAGCGCAACGCCGCGTTCGTGAACTACGGCGTGGGTCTTTGCAAGTATACCGGCGCGGGCGGCAAGTCCGGAGCGTCCGACGCATCGGCCGAGGTCGTCGGACGTGTACGCAGGCTTCTGAATGAGAACGGCGTATTCTGGCAGATGGCCGAGCTCGGCAAGACCGACGCGGGCGGCGGCGGTACGGTCGCCAAGTTCATGGCGCAGCGCAACATCGACACACTCGACGCAGGCGTTCCGGTGCTCTCCATGCACGCGCCGTATGAGACGGTAGCCAAGCTCGACTGCTATATGACCTACAAGGCTATGCGTGTTATTTTTGAACAGAACTGACAGAAAAGCAGCGGGGCGGATGCTCCACTGCTGACATTTCATTCGCTTCATATAAAGAATCTGTGACTTTGCTTGTCTCCGGCAGAAAAACGTGATACAATACAAAGAAACATTGAAAGGAAAGTTTTGCCATGACCAAGCTTTTTACCGATACCTCGGCCAATCTGCCGGTCGCGCTGCTGCGCGAATATGATATCGATGTCATTCCGTTTTCCTACACAGTCAACGGCGTGCAGGCAGAGTATCCGGAAGAGGCGGATTTTGACGGCAAGGCGTTTTACGATGCGATGCGCGGCGGCGCGGAGGTCAACACCTCCATGGTCAACCCCACGCTTGCGGCGGAGCATTTTGAAAAGGCACTCTCGCAGGGCATGGATGTGCTCTACATTGGCATGTCCGGCGGTGTGAGCGGCACAGCGCAGGCGGCGGCTCTTGCGGCTTCGGAGCTGCGGGAGAAGTATCCGGCGGCGCAGATCAGAACGATCGACACCTACGCCGCCTCGCTCGGCGAGGGGCTTCAGGTGCTTGAGGCGGCGGAGCTGCTGCGGGCAGGAAAGTCCTTTCAGGAGATATATGACGCCATTCTCGCCCGCCGTCCCCATATGTGTCAGTTCTTTACGGTGGATAACCTTGCGTACCTAAAGCGCACGGGGCGCATCTCGGGTGTGGTGGCGCTGGCAGGAACGGTGCTGGGGATCAAGCCGATCCTGCGCGGCGACGAGACAGGACACATCGTCCAGTGCGGCACGGCGCGCGGCAACAAGCGGGCCTACGCCGAGCTGGCGGAGTATTATGGCGCCCGCGTGCTGGATAAGACGGCGCGCATCGGCATCGCCCACGCGGATAATACGGAGGGCGTGGAGTACCTTCTGGGATTGCTGCGGGACAAAGGCTTTGCCGGCGAGTGCGTCACGGTCTACTACGAACCGGTCACCGGCGCGCATGTCGGGCCGGGCACGGTGGCACTGTTCTTTTATGGCACGGAAAAATAAAAAATACAAAGGGAAGCATGCGGCATGCCGTATGCTTTCTTTTTTTCTGCAAATCCTACCTTGTGAGAAAAACGAGGAGGGATCCATCATGCCTGATCCGGAAAAGCCAAACGAGAACGAAGAGAAGAACACGGCCTCGGAGCAGACGCCGCCCTTTCAGCCCATCGTGGATATGGGGGCTGTGACTACGCGCTCGCCGCGCGGCACGGTCTACTGCCAGACCATCATTGGGCAGATCGAGGGGCATACCCTGCTGCCGAACACGGTAAAGACCACGAAGTACGAGCACATTCTGCCGCTGCTGGCCGCGCTCGACGAGAGCAGAGAGATCGACGGCGTGCTCTTCCTCCTCAACACCTGTGGCGGTGATGTGGAGGCAGGACTCGCCATTGCCGAGCTGATCGCGGGCATGAGCAAGCCGACCGTATCGCTCGTCCTCGGCGGGGGACACTCCATCGGTGTGCCGCTGGCTGCCGCACCGAAACGGTCGCTCATCGCGCCGAGCGCGTCGATGACAGTGCATCCTATTCGGACGAACGGTACGCTCATCGCCGCACCCCAGACCTACCATTACTTTGACCGCTTGCAGGAGCGCATCGTGCACTTTGTAACGGAAAATTCCCGCATCTCCGAGCAGACATTCCTCTCGCTCATGTTTGCCGCTGAGGATATGGCTGCCGATGTCGGCAGTATCCTCTATGGAGAAGAAGCGGTCCGCTGCGGGCTGATCGACGGGATGGGGACGCTTTCCGATGCCTACGAGGAGCTCTATGCGCTCATCGCTGCGCAAGGGGAACACGCGGAGAAAAATAGAGTGTAAAAAAGACGCCGGTAACGGCGCCTTTTTTACACTCTGTTCATCATTCGCTCTTGAAAATCAGGGGAGGAAATGGTATAGTACATTAGTTAAAATATCGTTATTTTGCCTTTTTTTACGCCTTTGCATGAAGGAGAACCACGGAATGTACTTAAAAGCGCTCGAAATTCAAGGATTTAAGAGCTTTCCAGATAAAACGGTGCTGAACTTCGGCTCCGACATCACGGCCATCGTCGGCCCCAACGGCAGCGGCAAGTCCAATGTGTCAGACGCCATCCGCTGGGTGATGGGTGAGCAGTCGAGCAAGTCCCTGCGCGGCGCGAAGATGGAAGACGTCATCTTCGGCGGCACCGAGAAGCGAAACCAGATGGGCTTTGCACAGGTAACGCTCGTGCTGGACAACACCGGACATATTTTCCCCAGCATGGAGGAAAACGAGGTCGCCGTGACCCGCCGCTACTACCGCAGCGGAGAGAGCGAATATTACATCAACAAGCAGAGCGTGCGTCTGCGCGACGTGAACGAGCTGTTCATGGACACAGGCATGGGGCGTGAAGGCTATTCCATCGTCGGACAGGGCAAGATCGATGAGATTTTGTCCGTCAAGAGCGCCGACCGCCGCGAGATCTTTGAGGAGGCGGCGGGCATTTCCAAATTCCGCCACCGCAAGGAGGAGACGGAGCGCAAGCTCGAGCGCACGGAGGAAAACCTGCTGCGTATCAACGATAAGATCGCCGAGCTCGAGCTTCAGGTCGAGCCGCTGCGCGCACAGGCGGAGAAGGCGAAGAAATATCTTATTCTCCGCGATGAGCTGCGCACGCTGGAGATCTCTGTCTGGCTGGAAAATCTCGACAGGATCCGGACGGATGCCATCAAGCTCGACGCGGACTACGCGCAGGCGCAGGCAGAGCTTGAACGCGCAAACGCTGCACTCAACGAGGTCTATGCCGCTGCGGAGCAGTTTGGTGAGAAAATCCGGGAGAATGATATGGAGCAGGAGCGTCTGCGCGCCGAAAGTGGCGCAGTGGATGCGAAGCTCGGCGAGCAGGATGCGGCGGTCGCCGTGCTGCGCACAGGGATCGAGCACAACCGCTCCAATATTGAGCGCATGGAGAACGAGCTGCGCGACCAGTCAGGCCGCGCGGAGAACTTGACCGCGCAGATCGCCGCGCAGAGGGCGCGCATCGAAGAGTTGACGGAACAGACAGCCGGCGCCGAAGCGGAGCTGAAGTCTCTGCTCAACAGGGCGGCGGAGGCCGCGCGCAGCGCGGGCGAGGCCGGCAGCGAGATCGAAGCGCTGCGCGCGAAGGAGGCGCTGGCGGTTTCCGCCGCAGGGGATTGCCGTGCGGACGTGAGCGCGCTCCATGCCGGCGCCGCAGAGATGGCGGAGCGCCGGACGGCGCTGGAGGCTGAAGCGGAGAGCGTGGACGGACAGCTGAGCGAAACGCGCTCCGCTGCGGCGGCGACGCGCCGCGCGCTGGAGGAAGCGCAGGAGGAAGCCGAGGCGGTGCGCAACATCATCTCCGGCCATACGCTGAAGCTGGAGGGCAAGGTGCAGCGCGAGGAAACGGCGCGGCAGAAGAGCATTGCTCTCACCATGGAAAAGAACAATCTGGAATCCCGCATCCATCTGCTCAGTGAGATGGAGAAGGAGTACGAGGGCTTCAATAAGGCGGTGCGTCTTGTCATGCAGGCGGCGGAAAGAAATACGCTGCGCGGCATCCATGGGCCGGTCGCCAACCTGATGAGTACCGACAAGCGCTGCGCCGCCGCCATTGAGATCGCGCTGGGCGCGGGCATGCAGAATATTGTGGTTGACCGCGAGGAGGACGCGAAGAGCGCCATCGGCTTTTTAAAGCAGCGCGACGGCGGACGCGCGACCTTCCTGCCCCTGACCGCCATCCGCGGCGATACGCTGCGCGAGGTGGGCGTTGAGCGCGAGTACGGCTACGTCGGTATCGCCTCGCAGCTGGTGCAGTTTGATAAGAAATATACGGAAATTTTCAACAGCCTGCTTGGCCGCACGGTCATTGTGGAGGATATCGACTGCGGCATCGCCATGGCGAGAAAGTACAATAATCGCTTCCGCATCGTGACGCTTGACGGGCAGGTGCTCAACCGCGGCGGAAGCATGACCGGCGGCTCGGTGAGCCGCAGCGCCGGCATCCTCAGCCGTGCGAACGAGCTCAAGGAGCTGACGGAAAAGCAGAAGATCCTGACGGAAAAGCTCGCCGCCGCACAGCGTGAGGCGGATGAGGCCAAGCGAGAGCTGACTGCCGCGCAGTATGAGCTGGACGTCGCGCGTGGACAGCAGCGCGGCGCGGAGGACGAGGTCCTCAAGCGCACAGGAGAGAAAAAACAGTACGACGTGCTGCTTGAATCTCTCCGCTCCCGCGAGAGCGGCATTGCCGCCGAGCTGGAAACGATCACTGCGCGCACGGCGGAACTGAAGAAGTCCGCGGCGGCGCGCGAGGAGGAAATGAAAAAGCATGAGGACGAGGCCGCGCGGCTGCGTCTGGCGTGCGAAGAAAAACTGGCCGGACAGAGCGAGCTTCAGCGCGACAGTGCACACCTCGGCGACGAGATCGCCGAGCGCAAGAGCGCGCTTGCCGGTTTTCAGGCTGAGCGGGAGACGACCGAACGTGCGCTTACCGATCTGGAGGAGTTGGCGCGGCAGATGCGCGGTGATGAGGCCAGCCGCCGCACGCTGCTCGACGAATACCGCGCCGCCATTGCCGCGGCGGAGGAGGAGATCGCGCAGCACGGCGAAACGATCGCCGCTCTGCGCACAGAGGCGGAGCGGCACAAAGAACGCCTTTCCGCACTGGCAGAGGCCAAGCTTACGTTGGAAGCCGAACGCGGCGCGAGCGACCGCCGCAGCCGCGAGTGCAACGATCTGGTCATCCAGTCCCAGCTTGCCGCGAGCCGGCTCGAGCAGAAGCGGACGGCCGCCGCGATGGAGGAAAAGCAGATCCTTGATAAGCTGTGGGAGAATTATGAGCTCTCCCACTCCGCGGCGCAGGAGCAGCGCGTCGAGCTGGAAAGCGTCCAGAAGGCCGGCCGCCGCATCAGCGAGCTCAAGCGTGAGATCAGCAGCCTCGGCAATGTCAATGTCGGTGCGATCGAGGAGTTTGACCGCGTGAATACGCGCTATACATATCTTATCGGCCAGCGGGACGATGTGGACAAGGCGAAGGACGAACTGCTGGGCGTGATCGAAAATATCACGGGCGAGATGACGACGATCTTCAAAGAGCAGTTCACGCTCATCCGCGAGAGCTTTCAGGAGACCTTTCTTGAGCTCTTCGGCGGCGGCAAGGCTACGCTGGAGCTGGAGGATGAAAACGCCGTGCTCGACTGCGGCATTGAGATCAAGGTGCAGCCGCCGGGCAAGGCGCTCAAAACACTCTCACTGCTCTCCGGCGGCGAGAAAGCATTCGTCGCCATTGCGCTCTACTTCGCCATCCTCAAAGTTCATCCCACGCCGTTCTGCGTGATGGACGAGATCGAGGCGGCGCTCGACGAGCCGAACGTCATCCGCGTGGCGCGCTACATGCGCCGCATCTGCGACAAGACGCAGTTTATCGTCATCACGCACCGGCGCGGGACGATGGAGGAGGCCGACGTGCTCTATGGCGTGACGATGCAGGAGCGCGGCGTGAGCAAGGTGCTGACGATCAACATGAACGACATGGCGAAAGAATTGAACATCAAGGGGTAAGACGATGGGAATTTTTGCAAGGATCAAAAAGGCTTGGTACGACACCATTGCATGGGAGACCGTCGACGAGGAGTTTTACGACGAGCTGGAGGAAAGCCTCATCATGGCAGACCTCGGCGCGTCGGTCGCCGCCGACACAATCGCGCAGCTGCGCCGCGTTGTGCATGAAAAGAGACTGCAGCAGGGCGACGAGGTCAAGCAGGCACTGCGTGACATTCTGGAGGAAAAGCTCAGCGTCGGCGACACCTCACTCGACCTTTCCACAGCGCCCAGTGTCGTGCTCGTTATCGGTGTGAACGGCGTGGGCAAGACGACAAGCATCGGAAAGCTCGCACATTACTATAAAGAACAGGGCAGGCGCGTGCTGCTATGCGCGGCGGATACATTCCGCGCGGCGGCAGCGGATCAGCTGGAGATCTGGGCGGAGCGCGCGGGTGTGGAGATCGTCCGCAGCAAGGAGGGCGCGGATCCGGGCGCGGTGCTCTTTGATTCGCTTCAGGCGGCAAAGGCAAGAGGCGTGGACGTGGTGTTCTGCGACACGGCAGGCCGCCTGCACAATAAGGCGAACCTGATGAATGAACTGTCGAAGCTGCGCAAGATCATCGACCGCGAAACGCCGGACGCGGCAAAGGAGACACTGCT
>JAXYYF010000114.1:0-13742 GCA_037419475.1 bacterium | reverse complement strand
TCAAGGAATTGAAAAAAGAAATGGAGGTTACGGAAGATGGCGCGCAATCTGAGTAGGCTTGCGCGTAGGAAAGAATCGTTATCTCTCTGACGCCGGAGGAACGCTTTGCTGCAAGAAATATGCGGAAGTTTTCTTCGATGGCAGTAGTTTTGAGACGTTTTCTCAACGCGCTTGAATCCCCTTTTTTGGTGTAAAATTCAAGCGCGTTGAAAAGAGCGGCAGGGTGAAAAAGGCAAAAGAAAAAACCGTTAAAACTCAACAGTTTCAACGGCTTTCCCAGTTTTGGTCCGAGTGACTGGAATCGAACCAGCGGCCTCTTGAACCCCATTCAAGCGCGATACCAAACTTCGCCACACCCGGATATGTTATCTTGCTGATGTCAGCCTAAATAAGATAGCATATCCTGTTGAAAAATGCAAGCCCTATTTTTCAAATTCTGAAATTTTTTGAAAGATAAAGCGAAAAGTATTCTTGACGGGGCGGAGGGAGTGTGCTATCATCACCCTGTTCGCGGGAAGTGTGTTCTGACCGCGGATGGGTAAAATTCATTTCTGCCGTTCTGCCGGTGAGGATGCGTCCGAGCCGAAAGAGGGAGGAGAGACGCAGCGGCGCTGCGTCCGGTTGTGCTTTTGCCATCCCTTCCGCCGAACGGCGGGAGGGATGATCTTATTTTTTCAGGAGGAAGCATCATGGAAACGAGAGTTGCCGTGCTGGCCATCATTGTCCGCGAGGGAAGCTCTGTTCAGACGCTCAATGAGCTGCTGCACCAGTATGGGGCGTATATCATTGGACGGATGGGCGTACCCTATCGGGAGCGCGGCGTGAACGTTATCAGTGTGGCGCTTGACGCGCCGGGTGATGTGATCTCCGCCCTGTCGGGCAAGATAGGACGTCTGGACGGCATTACGGCCAAGACGGTCTACGCGCCCGACGCCGCCATCAGAAAGGAAGTTGCCAAATGAAATCACTCAAAAAGTTTTTCGCCCTGTGCCTGACGCTGGCACTCGTTTTCTCCCTCGCCGCCTGCGGCAAAAAGGAGGAAGGACCGTCCGCACCGGACGATCCGGCGGTCGAAACGACGGATGTGCCGAACGCTTCCACCGCACACTTCAAAATCGCCGCGCTCAAGGGGCCGACCGCCATGGGCCTTGTCAGGCTGATGCGGGACAATGACGAAATGACCAGCGCCCTGCTGAACTCTTCCAAGCCCTATGAGGGCGAGGTCGGCAATTTTTACACCTTCACCCTCGCCAGCTCCGCCGACGAGGTGACGCCTGCGCTCATCAAGGGCGAGCTGGACATGGCCTGTGTGCCTGCAAACCTTGCCGCCGTGCTCTACAATAAAACAGAGGGTGAGGTGCAGGTGCTGGCGGTCAACACGCTCGGCGTGCTCTACATCGTGGAAAACGGCGAGAGCGTGCAGACCATTGCCGACCTCAAGGGTCAGACCATCGTCGCCGCGGGCAAGGGTTCGACGCCCGAGTACGCCCTGCGGTATCTGCTCAGCGAGAACGGCATCGATCCCGACGCCGACGTGACGATCGACTGGAAGAGCGAGCACAGCGAATGCGTCGCGGCATTGGCAGGCGGACAGGCGAGCATCGCGCTCCTGCCCCAGCCTTTTGTGACCGTTGCGCAGAGCAAGATCGAGGGTCTGCGCATGGCGCTCGATTTGACGGAGGAGTGGGATCGGCTCGATAACGGTTCGACGCTCATTACAGGCGTAATCGTCGCGCGCCGCTCTATTGTGGAGGAAAATCCCGCCGCGGTGGATGCGTTTCTTAAAGATTATGCTGAAAGCGTTGACTGGGTGAACGCCAACACGGCTGACGCCGCTGCGCTCGTTGGTGAGTACGGCATCGTGGATGCCGCCGTGGCGGAGAAGGCTCTGCCGTACTGCAACATCGTCTGCCTGACCGGCGCAGAGCTGCTCGATGCCCTGCCGGGCTATCTTTATGTGCTCTATAATGCTAACCCCACCGCTGTCGGCGGTGCAATGCCGGATAACAGCTTTTATTACGCCTGATTGAAAGTCCGGCGGCGGGATATTGTCCGGCTGCCGGTGTGTATGGAAAGGAAGTGAACGCCCATGAAGCGGCACAGAGAGCGCATCCGCCTCTGGGCGGTCCTTTTCTGGCTGCTCGTTTGGCAGGCGGCAAGCGCCGCGCTGGCTGCGGCCTATCCGCACGGTGCGCTGCTGCTTGCCTCACCGCTTGCAGTGTTCGCACGGCTCATTGAACTGGCAGCTTCCGCTGCGTTCTGGCAGGCAGCGGGCGTGTCGACCACGCATATTTTCGGCGGCTTTCTGCTCTCCTGCGTGCTGGCTGTTGTGCTTGCAGCGCTTTCCGCGCGATACCGCTGGGCGGAGGAGCTGCTTGCACCGCTGGCGGCAGTCGTCAAAACGGTGCCGGTCGCGTCGTTCATCATCCTTGCGCTTGTCTGGCTTCCGAGCCGGCAGCTGTCGCTGTTCATTGCGGCGCTGATGGTGTTCCCGCCGGTGTACTGCAATGTGCTCGAGGGGATTCGGCGCACAAACAGAGAGCTTCTTGAAATGGCGCGGGTGTTCCGTGTGCCATTTTCACGGCGGCTGGCGGGGATCTATCTGCCGCAGGTGCTGCCGTATTTCCGCTCGGCGGTCAGTGTGGCACTGGGACTTTCGTGGAAGGCAGGGACGGCGGCGGAGGTCATTGGCTTGAGCGCGGGCTCAGTCGGCGAACGGCTTTATACCGCAAAGATCTATTTTCAGACGGCGGATCTTTTTGCGTGGACGGTAGTGATCGTTCTGCTTTCGGCAGGGTTGGAAAAGCTGCTTTTGCGCGCTGTGGACGCGCTGGCTCGAAAGGCGGGAGTGTGATGGAACTGCGGGTGGAGCATCTGAATAAAAGCTATGACGGCGAACAGGTGCTGCGGGATGTGTGCTTCACTGCCCCTGTCGGGCTCACGCGCGTCGCGGGGAGATCGGGCGTCGGAAAGACAACGCTGCTGCGCATCCTGCTTGGTTTGGAGCGTGCGGACAGCGGGACGACGAACGCAGCTGCGCTTCGCTGGGCGGCGGCCTTTCAGGAGGACCGCCTGCTTGGCCAGCTGGACGCCGCGGGAAATCTGCGGTTTGCGCTCGGTGCGGACCACGATGGGCACGCCGCTGCGCGGATGCTTGACGAGCTTGGACTTGGCGATGTGGGAGCGAAAAGGGTGCGCGACTGGTCGGGCGGTATGAAGCGCCGTCTCGCGCTGGCCCGCGCGCTGCTTGCATCGGCGGAAGCCGTCGCGCTTGATGAGCCGTTCACCGGACTGGATGAGGAGAACGCCGCCGCTGCACGGCGGTGCATCCTGCGCGCGGCAGAGGACAGGATCGTTCTGCTTGTCTCACACGGACAGGAGCTGCCCTCCGCGCATACGGTGACGCTGGATGCGGAGGATTAGCGTGCCGCAGTACTTGCCTACTTGCGTCCGGCTGCGGTTCAGGGTATAATAAAAAATGAACCGCGACGGAACAGGGGGGTATGGCTGTGAAGCGGGATCGGAAGGAAAAGTGTGAGGAGCTGGCTGTTATCACGCCGATGCAGAGACTGCGGGTCCTGACCTCACCACATCCGGCGAAAAAGAAACAGCGGCAGGCGCTGGAGGCGCTGCGCCGCGTGGATGTAAAGAAGCTTGCGCTGCTCTCGTGCGGCGCGGCGGCCGCTGTTTCGCTGGTCGGACTGGCCGGACGGTACATATTTTACCGCGGCGTGATGTCCGCCGAGCTCAAGCGCCAGCTTGCCGCCGTGAACAAAAAGCTCGACCTTCTCGCGGAGCAGAACGAGCAGCTGCGCGCGGAGCTGGAAAAGCAGAAAGAGAAAAATTAAATGTCAAAAAGGAAACGGCCCGCCGATTAGACGGGCCGCTTCCTTTTTTAAAGCTCCGGTGCGCGGAAGTAGCGGTAATTCATCTTCAGAATATTGCGCAGGAAAGGAATGAACAGTACGGTGTCTGCCGCCATCCACGCAAAGGGATCGGCGAAGCAGAGGGCATAGAACGCAGCGTTTGGCGCGGCGGCGCTGACGGCACCGCCGGCGACCGCTGCCGGAAGAAACAGGCAGACAGCCACACGCGCGAAGAGCTCGGCGGCTCCTGCGCCGAGCACGAACTGTGGTTTGCCGATGCCCTGTACGCAGTTGCGCACGACAAAAATGAAGCCGAGGAAGAGGTAAAGAGCCAGATCGACGTAAAGGTAGGTGTTGCCATAGCGCACGGTCTCCGCCGTCACCTTGTCGGCGCTCAGGAAAATGTAGAGATAACTTCCGCCACGCGAGAGCAGCAGCCCGATGGCGATGGAGGCGAGGCACATGCTCCACACGATGGCAAGCGACTGGAGCGTACCTTTTTTGATGCGCTCGAAGCGTCCTGCGCCAAGATTCTGCGCGGTGAAGCTGGTCATGGCTGCGCCGAGGCCGTTGAGCGGCGTCATCAGGAGATTGTTGAGCTTGTTGGCTGCGCCAAAGCCGTTCTGCGCGGCGTTGGAGATCATCGCCCCACCCAGCATATCGAACTGTACGACCACGCTTTGCATCACAATGATGCCAACGGAGAGCACAGAGAACTGCAAGCCAAGCGGCACGCCCTGAACAAGGTGGCGCAGCACGTCGCGGCGGGTGATCTCCCAATCCTCGCGGTGCAGGCGGAGCTGGGGATATTTAACGAAGGCATAGACAAAGCAGCCGACCGTGCTGATAAGCTGCGCGGAGACGGTGGCGACCGCCGCGCCGGCCACACCCCAGTGGAAGGAGAGAATGAAGAGCAGATCCAGCCCCACATTGAGCACGGTGGAGAAGAGCAGAAAGGCCAGCGGCGTGGCTGAATCGCCCATGCTGCGCAGGAATGAGCAGATAAAGTTATAGAAAAGCTGCGCGCCGATGCCGGCAAAAATGATCGCACAGTAGGTATAGGCGGCGCGGTAGACCTCGGGGCTGGCGGGCGTGACATTGATCCACGCGAGCATGGGCTTGAGCAGCGCGAGCGCGAGCAGCGTGAGCAGCACGGTCAGCGCGGTGGAGAGCGATAGCTGCGTCGTCATGGAGCGGCGCACGCCGGCATCATCCCGCGCACCGACATAGCACGAGGTCACGGTGCAGAAGCCTGCGCTCGCGCCGAAGGCAAACTGCAAAAAGATAAACACGAGCGAGGTCGTATCGTTCACGCCTGCTACTTCGTTGGCTGTCAGCGTCTGGCCGACGATGGCCGCGTCACTGATGGTATAGACCTGCTGGAGCAGGTAGGAGACGATGATGGGGAGCGCGAAAACGAGGATCGTCCGCCAGCAAGGGCCTTCCGTGAGGTCGACAGGGCGGAAGAACGCACGCAGAGAAAATTTGTTATGTTCCATATTCAGCTGCCTTTTCTGCATGAAATAAGATAAAATCAGACTTTTTTTAACTCGAATTTAGGATTATAGAGGCCTTACGGAGGAAAGTCAAGCGCGCTTTGCACAAATTTTCACGCAAAAATATCAACGGGATGAATATTATGTCTACCTTGTCAAATCCGGGCGCATCGTGTAGAATGGTGTCAGATGAAATTCTGACCATGGAGGTCCAAAGAAATGAAAAAAATGCTGCTGCCGCTGCTTGCGGCGCTCACAATCCTGCTTATGAGCACGGCTGCCGCCGCTGCGTACACAGATGTGCCGGAGAATTCGTGGGCACGTGAGAGTGTGGAAAAGGCACAGGAGTACGGGTTGATGGAGGGGATCGGTGACGGCGCGTTCGGCTACGGCGAGAGGATCTCGCGCGAGCAGTTCGTCACGGTGCTTGTGCGCATGTTCGGCTGGGAGGAGGCGGACGGCGAGGATGCCGCCGTCGATATTGCCGATTCGTGGGCGCGCGGCTATATTAACACCGCCGCGGCCAACGGCGTATTTGATGCAGGCGGGAAGTTCCGGCCGCGGGAAGATATCACACGCCGCGAGATGGCGGTCATGCTGGTGCGGGCGCTGGGTCTCGGTGAGTTGGCCAAGGCCGACGCGAGCGCGGAGCTGCCGTTTACTGACGTCACAGAACAGCGCGGCTACATTGCCATCGCCTACGAGATCGGCATGACCACCGGTACGACTGATACGACCTTTGAGCCGGCCGGCACGGCCACACGCGAGCAGGCGGCGGCTATGCTGGTGCGCGTTTATGAAAAGTACAACGCCCCGGCGACTTGGAAGCATGCGTTCTACGCGCTCTCGTCCTACTCGCAGCTTGAGAAGGCCAAGCGCTTCGACGAGGTCAGCCTTGGCTGGAGCCATGTGACCTACAGCGCGGAGGAGGGGGCGAAGCTCTCGACGGAAAAGGACGGCAGCAGCTCGTTTTATATGCCTGCGGCCTATGCCGACGTGATCCCGCCGCTGCGCGAAGCGGGCGTGGAGCTGAAGCTGTGCGTGTTTATGTCCGGCTCGTCCCTGCGTGCCATGCTGGCCGATGGAGCGGCGCGCACGAGCGTTGTAGAGCAGATCATGGCGGAGCTTGAGCGCGTTTACCCCGACCTCGGATATGCACCATACAGCGGCGTGACCATCGACTTTGAGGGCCTGCGCGCGTCGGACAGGGAGAACTTCAACGCCTTTCTGACAGAGTTGTCCGGGGCTGTCCGCGCCGGAGGGCAGACGCTCTACGCCGCGGTGATGCCGGCGGTGTTCAACGCGGCCTATTTCGACGGCTATGATTTTGCCGCGCTCGGCCGACTCTGTGACCGCGTGATCCTCATGGCGCACGATTACGCTTCCACTGATCTTACCGGCTTCCTCAACTCGCGTTATTACCGTAACCACGCCTGTGCGCCGCTTTATAAGGTCTACTATGCCGTGCGCGCGGCGGTGGAGCAGATGGACGATCCGTCGAAGCTCACGCTTGCCGTAAGCATGGACGCGATGGCGTGGCAGACGGATGAGAACGGCCTTCTCACCGCTGTCAAGCCCACGCGCCCGCTTTATACGACCGTGACAAAGCGTCTGCGCCAGACAGATACGGTGATGGGCTGGTCGGATACGACGCGTTCACCGTGGTGTACCTATGTGACCGAGAGCGGCCAGCACATCTTCCTCTGGTATGAGGATGCGCGCAGCATTTCCCAGAAGCTTTCGTGCGCGAAGCTGCTCGGCGCGACTTCGGTTTCCGTCTGGCGGCTGGGTATGATCCCGACCTGCACGGATGAGGGCCTGCATTACGATGTGATGAGCGTTTTGATGAAGTAAAAACGGCAAATAAAGAAGGAAGCGGAGAGACAAGACGGCTCTCCGCTTCCTTTGCTTTTTCTGAATGAAGCGGGATTACTGATCCGCGGGATCGACGGCAATGGCGGGGCTGACCTCTCTGGCCCATTCGATCGCGTGCTCGCAGAACATTTTGGTGATGGTGGAGGATTCCGCCGTGTGGCTCACGGCGATGCCGATGTCGCGGTAGTAGGGCTGGTCGAGCGGTTTTTTGACGATGCCGTGACGGTTTGGGTGCAGAATCAGATTGTGCACCACGCTGATGCCCAGCCCGCACTCGACCATGGCGAGGATGGCAAAGTCGCTGCTGACCTCAAACTTGATGCGCGGCGACTGTTTGAGGTGGTCGAGGAAGAGGTTGATCTCATAGTCCTGCTCTTCCTTGAGACTGATGAAATCCTCGTCGGACAGACGGCTGACAGGAAAGCAGTCCGCGTCGCGCAGCGGGTGGTTCGGCGGCAGAATGACCGTCAGCGAGTCGCGCAGCAAAAAGGTTGTGTTGAAGTCGTTTGTGGTCGGCATGGCAAGAAAGCCGCAGTCGATCTGCCCGCGGCGCAGCCATGTGGCGATCTCATTATACTCGCCGTTAAGGATCTGAAAGCGGATGTTCGGATATTTTTCGTGGAAGGACTTGATCATCAGCGGCATCCAGCCTGTCGCCATACTGGTGAACGCTCCCACGCGGATCAGACCGCTTTGCAGGCCGTGCAGCTCACCGACGGCGAAATTCAGATCCTCCTGTCCCTTGACGATGGACTGGATGATCGGCAGAAGCTGCGACCCCTCCGAGCTGATCTCAATACCCGAGCGGTTGCGCGTGAGCAGCGGCACGTTCCACGCTTCCTCCAGATCCGCAATCATGCGGCTCACAGCCGACTGCGTGTAGCCCAGCGCGGCGGCCGCCTGCGTGATGCTGCCCGTCTCAATGGTTTTAAGGTAGGCAAGGTACTTGTGGATCATGGGCCCTCATCTCCTTCTCTTTACGACTGATTATAGCAAAAGTGAATCATCTGTCAAGTATTCCGTTTTGGAATGCAAAACAGAAGAATGATTTTCTTGTGCATTTCGCAATAGAACTATATACTGAGCATGCAGAGAATTAAACACAATTGTGAGGCGGCTTGCAAGTGAGCGGAAGCAATTTTGCAAAACGCCGGAATTTTTTAAGGAGGCTATCACCATGATCCATTACTCCTGCATCGGCGCGACCGGCTATGTTTGCGGCGAGGTGCTGCGCATGATGGTCAACCATCCCGACGGCGAGCTTGTCAATGTTCTTGACACCTATGGCGTCGGCGACGCGATCTCCACCCATCACCCCGCGCTGCGCGGCTTTTATGACCAGACCATTATCGACCTGACCGAGGAGAATGTGCGCGAGACGGCGAAGAAGAGCGATGTGGTCATGATCCAGGTCCCCTCCGGCGATGTGGCCAAGTGGGCCGAGATCGTTCTGGCCGAGGGCTCCCGCATCATCGACATCGGCGCGGATATCCGTTTCCGCGACGTGAAGGTCTGGGAGAAGTGGTACGGCGATAAGCACGTCAATCCCCAGATGGCCCACGACGCCGTTTACAGCATGCCCGAGATGAACCGTGACCTTGCCAAGGGCAAGAAGCTCATCGCCAACCCCGGCTGCTATCCCACGGCCTCCACGCTCGGCCTTCAGCCCATGCTCAAGACCGGCCACATCATTGAGAACACCATCGTCATCGACGCCAAGAGCGGCTACACCGGCGCTGGCCGCCGTCCGGCCCTTAATAAGCTTCTGACTGAGGCGGAGAACAATTTCTGTGCCTACGCGCTCGGCGGCGGTCACCGCCATACGCCCGAGATCGAGCAGAACATCGCCTACATCACAGGCCGCGACCTGATGAAGCCCGAGACTTGGCAGTACATCAACTTCCAGCCGCACCTTCTCCCGCAGGTCCGCGGCATCGAGGTCACCATTTACGCAAGCTGCGACCGCGACTTCACCAATGAGGAAGTCTACGAGATGTACACCGAATACTATAAGAACGAGCCCTTCGTCAAGGTGTTCCCCGCTGGTCAGTGCGTGCAGACCAAGTGGGTCTACGGCACGAACTTCTGCGAAATGACTCCGACCTTCGACTCCCGCACCCACCGCCTGATCGTATCCTCCGTGATCGACAACATTGGCAAGGGCGCTGCCGGTCAGGCCATCCAGAATATGAACCTCATCATGGGCCTGCCCGAGACCACCGGCCTCATGATGCCCCCGATGTATCCGTAACAGAGTTGCCCCTTGAAGGAAATCCCCCCAGTCTGAAAGAAAAGGAGAACAAACAGCATGGAATATAAAGTGATCGAGGGCGGCGGTATCACCTCCCCCAAGGGCTATACCGCCGGCGCCGTGTATGTCGGCGTCAAGAGCCGCAAGAGCCATAAGCCCGATGTGGCCGTCATCTACTCCGAGAGCGAGGCCTCCTGCGCGGCCGTGTTCACCACCAATAAGTTCTGCGCGGCTCCGGTCATTCTTGACCGCGAGATCCTCAAAAACGGCAAGGCCCGCGCCATCGTCATCAACTCCGGCAATGCCAACGCTGCAACCGGTACGCAGGGCATCGAAGATGCCAAGACGGTCGAACGAGAGGCGGAAAAGCTCCTTGGCGTAGGCGAAAACGAGGTATTTGTCTGCTCCACCGGCGTGATCGGTCAGAAGCTGCCTGTCGAGAAGGTGCTTGAGGGCGTCCGCCAGATCATTCCCGCCAAGCTTGACGCGGCCAACGGCTCGGACGCGGCCTACGCCATCATGACCACCGATACCGTCCGCAAAGAATCCGCCTATGAGTTGGAACTTTCCACCGGCACCATCCGCATCGGCGCGATGGCCAAGGGCAGCGGCATGATCCACCCCAACATGGCTACGACCCTCGCTTATGTTACCACCGATGCCAAGTGTGACTCCGCCGATCTCCAGAAAATGCTGCACAACGCCATCGACAAGAGCTTCAATATGTGTACTGTCGACGGCGACACCTCCACCAACGACACCATGATCCTGCTGGCCAACGGCGCTTCCGGCGTTGAGGTTAAGACCGAAGAGGACAAGGCGGCGCTTGCCGGTCTGATCGAGTACATCTGCATCGATATGGCCCGCCGCATCGCCTCCGACGGTGAGGGTGCGACCCATCTGATCGTGGTCGAGTCCTACGGTCTGCCCACCGAACACGACGCGCGTTTGGTCGCCAAGGCCATCGCGGGCTCCACGCTCTTTAAGGCCGCCGTGTTCGGTCGCGACGCGAACTGGGGCCGCATCATGGCCGCGGCCGGCTACTCCGGCGCGGACGTCGATCCGACCAAGGCCGACTGCATCATCAAGAGCAGCGCGGGCGAGGTGCAGGTGATGAAGGACGGCTTCGGCACGGACTTCAGCGAGGAGCTGGCCAAGGCTGTGCTCACCGAGCATGACATCACTGTTATCGTCGACTTCCATTCCGGCGACGGCAAGGCGGTGGCCTACGGCTGCGATCTGACCTACGAATACGTCAAGATCAATGGCGATTACCGCACCTAAAGGAGGACTCTATGAGCGACACTGCGAAGAAGGTAGAGACTCTCATGGAGGCGATGCCTTACCTCCGGAAGTATCAGGGGAAGATCATCGTCATCAAGTACGGCGGCAACGCCATGATAAACGACGAGCTCAAGGACGCCGTGCTCCACGACGTCGTGCTGCTCAAGCTCCTCGGTCTCAAGCCGGTGCTCAGCCACGGCGGCGGCCCGGGCATCAACAAGATGCTGGAAAAGCTCGATATTCCTGTGCAGTTCATCAATGGTCTGCGCTATACGTCTGAGGACATTATGCGCGTGGTCGAGATGGTGCTCGTCGGTCAGGTCAACACTGAACTGGTCGGCAAGATCAATCAGATCGGCGGCAGAGCTGTCGGCCTTTCGGGCGTGAGCGGCGATATCTATCACTGCCACAAGCGCAGTGAGGAGCTCGGCTTTGTCGGCGACATCGACTATGTCAACGCCGATGCCGTCAACGCCATGATCGACGCGGGCTTTATTCCCGTCATTGCACCAGTCGGTACGGACGGCGAGGGTAATACCTACAACATCAACGGCGACACCGCTGCCGGCAAGCTTGCCAGCGCCCTCGGCGCGGAAAAGCTTGTGATCCTCACAGATATCGAGGGCCTGTGCAACGACATCAAGGTGCGCGACGTCATCAGCTATCTGAACATCGAGGACGTCAAGGCACTCAAGGATAAGGGCACGATCGCCGGCGGCATGATCCCGAAGGTCGACTGCTGTGTTACGGCGATCGAAGAGGGCGTAACCAGCGTTCACATCATCGACGGCCGCAAGCCACACTCTATTCTCTATGAGGCCTTCACCACAGAAGGCATCGGCACCACGATCGGCACACAGCAGCCGAGCGTTGGCATCAAATGGTAAAAAATACATAAAATTTTAACAGGAGGACTCTACCATGATCGAAAAGTTCAAGACCAATGCGGAAGTCATCGAAAACGGTGACAAGTACCTCTATGGCAACCATGTCCGTATGCCGATCTCCATGGAGCGCGGCGAGGGCGCCTATGTGTTCGATAAGGACGGCAACAAGTATCTCGACTTCATCGGCGGCATTGCCGTCAACGGTCTCGGCCACTGCCATCCTGCCATCGTCAAGTGCCTGCAGGAGCGCGCGGAGACGATCCTCCACTGCTCCAACTATTTCTACAACGAGCCTGCCGTTCAGACTGCGAAGCTCATCGTTGAGAACAGCTGCTTCGATAAGGTCCTCTTCGCCAACTCCGGCGCCGAGGCAAACGAAGGCCAGATCAAGCTCGCCCGCAAGTACGCCAAGGATCACGGCCACCCCGAGCGCTTTGTCGTCATCACGATGAAGAACTCCTTCCACGGCCGCACGCTGGCGACCTGCACGGCCACCGGTCAGTATGCCGTCCACCGCTATTTCGAGCCCCTGCCCTCCGGCTTCCGTTATGCCGAGTTCAACAACCTCCAGTCTGTCAAGGATATCATGGATGAATATGTCTGCGCCATCCTGACCGAGCCTGTTCAGGGCGAGGGCGGCGTGCGTCCCGCGTCCCAGGAATTCCTTCAGGGCCTGCGCGACCTGTGCGATGAGAAGGGCATCCTCCTCATGTTCGACGAGGTTCAGGTCGGCTCCGGCCGTACCGGCAAGCTCTTCGCGCACCAGAACTACGGCGTTGAGCCCGATACCTGCTCCATGGCCAAGGCGCTCGGCTCCGGCGTTCCCATCGGTGCGGTCTGCGCCCGCGGCGAGGCAGCCCTGACCCTCACGCCCGGCACCCACGGCTCCACCTTCGCCGGCGGCCCGCTCGCCTGCGCGCTCGCGGCCACCACGCTCGACGTGATGATCAACGACGGTGTGATCGAGAACGCCCGCGTCATGGGTGAGTATTTCCGCGATCAGATGCACAAGGTCATCGAGAAGAACCATCCCAAGGCAGTCAACGAGATCCGCGGCCTCGGCATGATCAACGGTATCCAGCTCAACCACCCCTCCGGTCAGCCGGTCGTTGACCTGTGCTATAAGGACTCCAACGTCCTCATCAATAACACCAACGGCAACGTCCTGCGCTTCGTCCCGCCGCTGATCGTCGGCAAGGAGGAAATCGACATCGTCATCAAGGCTGTTGACGAGGCTATGACCAAGCTGGGCGGGTAAGAACTTATTTTGGTCATATCCGGCAAGGGCGAGGCACTTGCCTGCGCGTATAAAATGTGCTAAAATAAGTGCATAAAAACGCAGTATGCCCCGCCCTTTCCGTATCAGCTTATGTGCACGATCCCTGCCCCCTTTTCGCAGGGGGGCGAGGGGGGCAGGGAAGCGGCAATGTATTTTTCTCAACTTTTCGCAAGGGGGGAAACATCAACCGAATGAAGGGGGGATCCGGTCAAGATCACGTACCCCGCCGCCGGTCTCATTTGCCGGCGCGGAAGCATAGAACCATATCCATGCGACCGCAAATACCGTAAAACTGTGTTCACCATCTACAAAGCTGCGCAGACGGAGCATTTTCCGCCCCATGCGCACCATGTATTTAGAGAAAGGTTGGTACAAACAAGTGAGCGAAGAAAAGAAAACCAGAACCCCGCGTATGCCCAAGCTGTGGGAGGCGCTGCTGACCATGGCGTTCCTGATCGCCATGCTGGCGCTCGGCATTGTCAAGTATAGCGTTGACCCGCATGTTCCCATGTTTATCGGTACACTCGGCGCCGCCATGATGGCCCTTTATCTGGGCTATAAATGGGAAGAGATCGAGAAGTTCATGATGGACGGCATTTATAAGGCCCTCCAGTCTGTCTGCATCCTCATCATCGTTGGTATCCTCATCGGCGTCTGGATCAATGCCGGCGTCGTGCCTACCATGATCTACTACGGTTTGAAAGTTCTCAAGCCCGCGATCTTCTTTATCGCGGCTGTTCTCATTTGCTCCATCACCTCTCTTGCCACCGGTACCTCCTGGGGCACGATGGGTACGATGGGCGT
>JAXYYF010000113.1:0-48071 GCA_037419475.1 bacterium | reverse complement strand
TTGGAAGAGGCGGCTGAGCGGTGGCACAAGTCGACGGATTCACTTCGTCAGGCCTCCGCAGACTGTCTTTGAAGCACCCAAGCAGGTCCGCTTCGGTAATGCTTTTCCGGGAGAAAACCCCTTGTGCGTCCTCTTCCACGGTGATTTTACCCTCATTAGGCGAAATGCGAATCGTAATGTCGTTGCCGGCGTCCATTTATGCCGCCTCCTTTTGTTTCCACACGGGCTGAGAGGGCAGAGCAATTACTTTGCCCCCCAGCTTCTCCAGTTCCTGTTCTAATTGCCAGATACCGCTCCGGCAGTCATCAAGGATTTCACATAATGCCTTCGGGATTTCTTCAAACGAGTAGAACTCCTCTAATATAAAGATCAGGAGCTTGGGACTTTTTCTTTCCTCTGAGCCATCTATCCAGAGGTAATCATAGCTATAATTGCTCAGTCGCATGGCGGCGTGGACTGCGTCCTCCATCCGTCGGGCATAAGGATTTTCAATGCGGGTGATCCCCCTTCGGGCTTCATATTCCCGACACAAAGCATAGAACCTGTCCAGCATCGGGTCGCGCAGAACATAGACCTCCCGATCCGGTTCATACTCATAACGGGAAACCCGCTTCCCTTCCTGTTCATACCATCTGGTATCTTGAAATACGCTCTCGCAGGCAGAGCGCTCTACCATGTACTGATTATCCCAGGTGATTTCCGTATAGTTTCCAAGCTTATCTATGAGCTTGCTCAATTTCCCGTGGTTCTCCAGCACTTTTGCAATGTTTAAGATTCTCATGGCCGCATTCAAAGTATCTTCATCCATGTCATTTCTCCTATAAAAATGCTCTGGTTTTTACGCAGGACGGCAAAACGTCAGAAATCCGCTTGTTGATACGGTGCATATTCCTGCAAAGGTCTTCCTTCCAGCAATAGTATCTGATGATCGTAAATGGGTCATCTTCATCGAACTGATCAAAGTCGATTTGTTCCAGCCGAATGGGCTCTTCGCTCTCCAACTGCGGAAGGACGGTATGCAGCAGGTAAGGATTCAGCACCTCGTCAAAGTGCGGCTCATGCTCCTCCGTCTGTCTGAGATGTTTCAGGAGTTCGCCAAGGTCTAAAACTTTCCTCATTGTGCCGCGTCCTCCATTGGCTGAAGCTCGGCCACACAGAGAGCATAGGCCCCTGGATTGGAGAGAATGTGCTGCTCCTGCTTTTCACTGACATAGTTGGAGTGGAAACCTAAATAGTAAAGGCCCGCGGCGGCGGTAATGTCGTCGGAAAAGAAACGGCCAGCAACTTCCATCTGCTTATGCAGCTCGGGATCAGAAGAGCGAAACGCCATGACGGTCACAGTCGTCTCTTCATCTGGATAGAACTGACCAACCTTTTTGCCCAGAGTTCGGATGGCCCGGGTCCGGCGCTCAATTTCCTGTTCTTGCATTTCTCTGGCACGGAGATAGCAGAGCAGAAATTCTTTGGACTCAGCGCCGCCCAAAGCTACGCCAAAGGGCAGGTGCAGGGGCTCTCCGTAGGGGACTGCTGCGGGGAAAAAGCGAGTACAGACTTTTCCCAAAAGGGGCTTCAGATGTTCCGCCGCCTGTGACCAAACTGCCGCCCGCAGCGGGACGGCTGACGGGTTGACTTGCACGGCCTTTTGTGTCTCTGGAGCCAGAGGTACAACAACGGCAAAATACTTTTTTTCGTTCATTTCATGTTCTCCTTTAAGTGAGTGAGCGGAAGCCGCTCGGTGTCAAAATGTTAAAGATCATCCGGTTGGAAATCGTCTCCCGTATCTCAGTGGAAATCAGACCCCCGTTGGGTCCCCTGTTTTCACCCGTGACGGTACGCTTTTCTTTGATGATCCGGCCCTTGATGATGTGTGGATAGTCGCACTCCATCAGCCCGTTAATCAGGCCGGAGCCGCCGATCAGCCCCACCTGTCCGATAGAAAGGGGCAGGGGCGGACGTTTGAGCTCACTGTCCAGCTGACTTTTGGCAAACAACCGGTCAAAACCGTCAGATTTTTCGAGCTGGAGGGCCAGCTCATTTTCGTTGAACACAGCGCCCCGGAATACTTCCACCTTTTTGGCGACTTCCGGCAGCTCATAGCAGGCCCTGGGCAAAAGGTCGGCAGTGGGCAATGTCTCCGGGTGTTCTGCGGCAGAGCACAGTGTCTCCGCATCCTGCTCCGCTTCCATCCGTCTGCGGCGCACACCTGTGACGACCACCTGCTTGAATTGCTTGAACTCCTCGTCCAGGAAGCGGTGAATACGCACCTGTTCAAAGTTGTCACAGATGATGCTGCACAGATCTGCTGTCAGGCGATAGTAGGGGACAATGTAGATCAGGAGCCCGCCCATCATCAGAAGGGGGATACTCTCAATCAGAAACCGCTTTTCATCTCTGCTCCGCCCCCCATGCTCGGATAAGACAGACAGATAGGGCGGGTTTAGGAAGACAACATGAAAAGCACCCGGACTGATATTGGAGCCAAAGAAGCTGCCGAAACCAACGCGGTACAACTGCTGTTGTGCCTGTTCCGCCCGATGGTCATCCAACTCAATGCCATAGCAGTGGCTGTCTGTACCCAGGGCGAGCCGAAGCAGGGCATCCCCTGTTCCACAGCACGGGTCGATCAGATTGACCTTGCTCTCTGCGGGAAAGACGATGCTGTTGGCGATGTATCCCACATGCGTGAGGTCCGTGGGGTAATGTCCCAGACGGACATTGTTCATCAGGCGCCCGATGGTCGAGGCGTCTGTGGTTTGGTGGTTTGGGAGGGCATTGGCGAAACGCTTCAATACTGCCGTCAGCTTGGAATAGTCTGCGGTCATCAGGGGAAAGGCCGCCAGTTGCTCCGCCAGATTTCGTGCGGCGGTAGCCAGTGGAGATTCCAATTCCATCAGGAAAGAACAGGTCCCACGGATCTGCTCGACCAAATAGGTGCGTTGCCGCTCCAGCAGGCGGTATAGTTCAAATGCATCCGCCTTTTTCTGGTCGTTCAGGAGCTTTGCGATCTGTTCCCGATAGCTTTGCAGTCCCTCCGAAATCAAAATGATGGTGTCGGAAAGATCACCAAGCTGTTCCAGAGCATAAAACCGCTGGGAGAGGGGCTCGCTATGAGACGGTTCCCCACTTAGCTGCTCCATGTTTGATCACCTCCGTAATTTAGGCAGAGGGGGACTGTATCAGCACAGTCCCCCTCTGTTCAGTGCCTATGCGGCACGATTTGTGGCAACAGGGTTTGTCGCTTTTGACGGCTTTTTCAGGCCATAGCGGCCTACGCAGCGCTTGAGATGGAAAACACCTGCTTGGTCTATATATCCTTGGGCCCACAGCTCCCGGACCCGGGTTGTTCCCATAGCAGTTACTTCCCTCTGCTGCCGGATGATGATCTCCTCCATAAGTCATGCAGCCCTCGGGAAAGTCTCTGTACTGTCTTCCTGCAGAACAGCGACCGGCTCCTCCTGCTTTGTGATACGCAGAGTGTAGCCATAGTCTTTCAGCAGACGATACATGGCTTTGAGGCGCTTGAACTCGAAATCCTCCTCCAATTCGGAGTCTGACGCCCGAGGCGCTGGCTGGGGATGGAGATTGGAAGTCTGCTCCGTTTCCGGCTGCTCCTGTTCCTTGCCGGTGTCCTCCGCCACTGGGGCCTCAGCCTGAACATACGGGGCGTCTACCGGAATATGATGGATCATGGACAGCCACAGGCGGCGAAAAAAGCCTGCCGCCAGAGTGCCGACGATCCCACGTTTTTTCTCCGAAAGCGTGACAACATCATTCGCTTTGAGAGAGCCGATGTTGTGCTTTGCCATCGTCAGCTTGGGGACCTCCACATACTCTGCCTCCAGATAGCAGGAAACGACTGCGGAGCCGGACAGAACGATCTCGGCGGCACATACGCGCTCGGCGCTCAGGGTCTCTGCGGTCATTGTGGCACACTCGATGTCCATTGCCGCTACATGGCGGGCGGAAACAGTGCCGACATCCAAAATGCCCTTGCCGGTAATGGTCCGGGCATGGAGTGTATCATCCACGATCAGAGTACCATCGTTGACGATATTTTGGCAGTGCAGAGTCTCATAGTGCAGGGTTTTTCCCTTGGGAATATACAAGTTTTTCATGATAAGTCGCTCCTTCATTTTTTATGCGGCTTCTTTCAGCCGGACCGGCAAGACCATTGCCAGATCATCTTTGTTGTCCGTCAGGATCATCGGGGCGTATGGATGCCCCATTTTCATGGTGATGATGTGCGTCTTTTTCGCCTTGAACTGTTCCAGTCCCTCCAGCAGATATTTCGGATTGAAGCCCCGCGCCTCGACAGGAGGCAGCCCCACCTTGGAGAGATAGGTTCCTCCTGATGTTTCAAGAGAGAGCGTGCCCCCGTCGAACCGGATCGGTTTACGGTCTTTGGGGGTGGTAAAACCGTTGAGATACTTGACTTCATCCAAAAGTCGGTCCACATCAACAGGGTATTCCGTACCGAACGATGTAGGGATTACCTTTTCGACATCGAAACCGTCATATCCGGGCATTCTGGTAACCACACGCAGCGATTTGCTCTCAAATGCCGCCCATTCCGTTCCAACGGAGATGGTGCAGGTCTGATCCTTGAACATCTGGAGCTCCGCCATGACCTCAGGCGGGATGTAAAAAGGTTTTTCCACATTGAGAGAGGGATCGGTGCTCATAGCCAGCCGGTAGCCGTCCACCGTGATGATCTTGTCTTTCAGAAACTCGACACAGCACCGATTGGGCCTGGCCGTATCCATGGAAATGGCATATTTCACCCTTTTGAACCGTTCCAGCAGTTTTTTCGCATCAATGGAATAATGGCGGTCCATAGGCTTCTCCATAAGCTCAGGAAAATCCGAGCTGCGCTCTGTACTGCGCGCAAGACTCCTCTTTCCGTCGCTGATGGAGATTTGCCCACTTGGATCGGGATTCGTTTTCGTAGGCTCAACGGTGTAGGTAAGCTCCAACTCTCCCGAAAAGTATTTGCAGGCGGTGAAGATTTTCTGTGTTCCGGCAAATACAAAGGAGAAGGAGTCCCCAGACGCCGGGATCGCAGCTATGCACCACTGGTTCAAGTTGGTGCAGGTCAGGACGCAGCGCCCGTTCTGAAGGCACACATTGGCTTCCGCCAAAATAGGAAGCGAGGACCGTTTGGCGGAAAAGCGTAACACATTGCCCAATGCTTCGTGAAACTGCGCGGCATCAACGCGGGCATGGAAGGTACTCATGCAGCTTTCCTCCTTGCTGACTGTTTTTGAACGGACCGGATGTTCACCGATTTGGTAGAAAAGGTGGTTTGCTGTACGGTATTGCGTCCCATGACCAGAATGTTATAGATCATGGTGACCACAGCAGTGGCGGCCATCAAGTTTGCCACGATGGTCTGCGGGGCAGAGACCGACGCCTCAGCGCAGGAGACCTCCGTGGGGAACAGATCTTCCGGGGTGTTTACCTCCGGGTAAAGCATTCCAACAGGCTTGTAGATGGTTTTTCCAGCTCTGCGGATGCCGCAGACGATTTGGCCGGTGTATTCTCCGTTCCCGGAGTCAATGTAGATCAAGTCCCTTGCTTTGAGGAATACCTCGTGGCAGAGCTTACGGGATCGGTTGTTATCTACCGCACCGATCAGAATGACCAGTTCCGAGTTGGTGACCCACCTGCCTGTATTTGGCTCATCCCCATGCACATAACTCCGAAATACTTCGGGCCTGAGCAGTTCTTCCAACTGTTCAGCGTCCTCAATAAAACGGGGGATGTACGAGGTTTCAAGGCCGAACACATCAGAATACCGCTCCGCGACCACTCTGGCCTTGTTTTCACCCAAATCAGCCTGTGTGAAATTCTGACGCACCAGATTTTTAGGCTCCACCTTATCACCGTCACAGATGATAAATTTCACCGGTCGATCCAATGCATATAAAAGGCGGTAAAGGTGCGGTGCAATGTGGGCTCCGGTCCCGCCGGCGCCCAGCATAATGATTTTTACAGGCCGGGTTTTTGAGAAGTTCATGCGGCCACCCCAAAAACATCCTCTGAGTCCGTGTAGATCTGTGTCAGCCACTCCTGAGGGAAATGACCTGCTGGGGGCATTTCCAGGACCTGCTCGGGGGCGATCTCCAGAAAGTATCCGCCGTTGCTGATACGCACCGTGATCTCCGGGAAGTAGCGGTCCAGCCGGCCAACTACCATGTAGACCCGTGTTGCTCTTTCATCGTGGTCATCCGTCTTGGAAAATACCGCGGGCATCCGGTTGTGGGAGTGCAGGTCTGCATAGCGAATATAACGGTCGCTGGTCATCAGCTCCTCATCGTCCAGCAGAGCATCAACGGAAACCCTGCTTACGATCTGTTTGGGAACATGAATGAAGTACCGCTGTTCCTGCTTATCCCAGTAGATATGCACCAGCGCTTCGGTCGGCCGTTTCCCTTTCCCCTTTCGCATCATTGTACGGAACAGGCCCAGAGCCTGTTCCATCAATGCATACGGGATACGGGGCAGGGACGAGTGGAAGCCGGACCGAATATCGTCCAGTATAGTGATGTTTTCAGCAGGTGTGACGAACTCTCCCGCGCCTGTGATACGGCGCTCATAGACCTTCCCATCCCGTCCGGGGATAAAAGTGATGGTCTTGGGCGATTGTTTGGCCTCCGACAAAGATAGAAAAGCACCCTTATATGCGCTGGCGTCTCCCTTTTTCTGCATACTGACTGTGGGCTTTACCAGGCATTTTGGATGCTTGTCGGTGGCTTTTTTCAAAGCGTTGATAAATTCCTTTGAGGTTTCGATCTCGCGCTTGAGCTGGCCGATTTTAGTTTTTCTGGGGAGGGTAACGGCCTTGGTGACCTTACCATAAACAACGCTCCAGCTCAGGCTCTGCACTTCGTCAAACTCCGGGAAGTCCTCCAGCTTGGAAAGACGGAGTTCATCGAATGTCTGCTCGGTATCTTCGATGGGTTCTTCCGTTCCATTGTAGGAAAACACGGGAAGCTGGGCAAAGATGGGCTCAGCTGCTTTTTGGGCGTTCTTTTCCTCTTGGCGCTCCATAGCGGCAAGCAGGGGATTCTCCTCCGTTTCCTCTGGTTTATCAGAGACGGAGCCTTCCTCGATTTTGGGCACGGAAGGTGATTTTGGCTGTGGATCTTGGCGGGCCGGAGATTCGGTGATCTCATGCGGCTGATTCTGTTCCACAGTCTTGGGCGGCTGTGCAGCCTCGTCTCTTTCTACCGGAGCCGGAGCTTCAGCTGGTACAGTTCCAGCAGCTTCAGCCTGCGGCGGTTCTGTCATCTTGCCTCCTGCGAGCATATCCGCAAAGGGATTTGATGGATCTTCACCGGACAATTCCGTGAAACCACTCAGGTCAAATAGGCTGTCGCCGCTCTCATCGGTTGTCCCTCCAGGGAAAGTGAACAGGTTTTCATTCATGGTCGTATGCTCCTTTCTGTTTTTAGGGCACAAAAAAGCCGCAGCCACCCCAAAACTGGGATAACTGCGGTTTTTGTGCGTGGTCGGTTCGGTATTTAGGTTCTGGCAAGTCTCCGCTTGGGGCGCATAGGCCCCTCCCGGGTAAAAATCTGACCTACAAAATCTGACCTAAATACAGGTTGAGCATACCATCTTTTTCATTCCCTGAACAGTTGCGCTTTTTGCTACTCTGCTAAATCCGTATTGATAGGCTCCCCTTATGATAATACGGACGCACTGGTCCTTGGAGGTATACATCAGGCCAAGATACTCTCATTCTAACAGCTTAGACAACAATGCGGAAAAAGACACGGCTGGCTGCTGTGCCTTCAACCGTAAATATATTGTAATAGGTGGTATTTATTTTTCTGGCTTCAAGGATGGACGGCCACGGTTGTATTTTATATCCATCTGCGGTACAATCATCTGCGGTGGAGGGCCAAGAAGCCGTCCCCCTATCGCATTGATTTTCACGCAGAAAGGCAGATCGACCATGATACAAAAGGAATTGAATGAGCTGCGGCGCCGCTGGCGACCGGAGAAAAACGCTGTCAGCCGGATCTATGGCTGTTTTGTCAATAGCAGCAAAGAGATCGTTTCCGATCTGGACGAATCCCTGGGTATGATGCCCCAGGAGGAGGCCGAGAAGTATCTGAGCCTTTTGAAGAAAGGACTGTCCGGCTCTCTGGGGAAAAACCTCATCGACATCGTATTCTCCACGCAGCAGGTGGCGGACAGTGAGGAACACCGCCTGCTCACTGCACTGCAGGACTCTCAGTTGAAGGACAATGAGGCCCGTCAGACCTTTTACCGCAAGGTGATCGATAGTCTGGACATGGGTGACAGCAGTTACCTGCTGCTCCTGGCCTGTGACAGCTATGATGTCCCCCATCGAGGCAAGGATGATTCCCTGCAAGCGGATGCCTCGGATGAGGTGTTCACCTACATCGTCTGTGTGGTGTGCCCCATCAAAGAAGGAAAGGTTGAGTTGGGCTATTTCCCCGGTGACAATGAATTCCACTGTGCCGCCGGACAAACCGTTGCTCCTCCGGAACTGGGCTTTCTGTTCCCGGCCTTTGATGACCGGGCAGCAAATATCTACAACGCTCTTTTTTACACCAGAAAGCCCAGTGAGATCCATCAGGAGTTTATCGATGCGGTCTTCCATGTGGAACCGCCGATGTCCGCCGCAGAACAGCGTGAGGCCTTTGAATCGATCCTGGAGGATGCGCTGGGGGCAGACTGCGGTCTTGAGGTCGCCCAAGCGATTCACGATCAACTCTCCAGCCAGATCCGGGAGCATAAGGAGTCCAAGAGCACTGAGCCCCTAATCATGAGCGTAGGTGAGATTGGGAAAGTCCTGATGGAGTGCGGCGTGACGGAAGAACACGCTGCAGCATTTCAGGCGCAGTGCGGGGAGCGGTTCGGTGCTGGTGCCGTTCTTGATCCTGCCAACTTGATCGACCCAGGCAAGTATGAGGTCAAGACCGCCCAGGCCACGATCCAGATCGACCCGGAATTCAGCTATGCAGTTACCACCAGGGTGATCGATGGCCGCGCCTATCTTCTGCTTCCTGCAGATGATGTTCAGGTCAACGGGCTTCTCATCCAAGTTGCAAACGGGCAGGAGGCGGATACGATATGAGTAAACGGCTTGTAGCTTACTTTTCATGTACTGGGACGACTGCCAAAGTTGCCGAAACTCTGGCGGAGTCTATCGGCGCTGATATCTTCGAGATCGAACCGGCTGTCCCTTACACGGCTGCGGATCTTGACTGGCGGGATAACACTTCCCGAAGCAGCGTTGAAATGAATGATCCCCATTCTCGCCCAGCAGTCGCATCGAAGCGGGACAACATGGCTGACTATGAGACGATCCTGGTGGGCTTCCCGATCTGGTGGTATGTGGCGCCAACCATCATCAACACATTTCTGGAGTCCTATGACCTTCAAGGAAAAACCATCATTCCCTTTGCGACATCTGGTGGGAGCGGTATGGAGCAGGTCAACAGCCATCTTGCTCCAAGCTGTGTCGGCGCAAAGCTGCTTTTCGGGAAAGTATTTCCTGCCTCTGTGAGCAAAGATGAGACTAACACTTGGTTCAGCAAATTACAGGCTCGATTGGAATAACATATAAAATGGGCTCCCTCCCGGAACTAATTCCGGGGGGGAGTCCATTTTCAGTGCGAATATGGAATATGGGAGCCGCAAAGCACAGTTTAACCAGATAATTTCCGTTGCAAATCATCTATGTACTGTCTCTGCTGCCGCTTCAGATAGCCAGGGACGAAGGGACACATCCACCAATGCTTGGCTTCGACGGTCTCGGTGCAATGGAGCTGGGTGCCACCCTCCGTCGTCTCAAAGATTCCTTCCCAGGAGCCGGACATGTTGCCGTTCTCCATGGTAAAGGCCCAGCGCCGGAGGGGCTCGTAGGCCGTGACGGTAAAGTTCGTGGCGTAGCCGCTCTTGGTGTGCTCCACGAAGTGGGTCGCGTCCAACATTTCCACCCGAGCCAGGTCGCTGCGCCAGGCGGTATTTGTTAGGTCGGTCACCACCTGCCACACCCGTTCCACCGGGCAGTGGAATTGGACGGTCATCCTGGAAGTCGCCATACCAATACTCCCTTCAAAACCACAATGCCTGCTCCTCCCGGAATTCCGGGGTGTCCCCCTGGTCGTAGGGGTCATAGCGGTTTTCGTTGCAGCCGAATTCCTGTAAAAAGCGGATCTGGCCTGCCTCATTCCAGCGGATGAGGGAAAGACCGTCAAAGCTCTGGACGGCGCCGTCCGTCATGGCGCACCGAAAGGCCCACTCCACCACGGTCTGGTCCCCCCTGTGAAAATACTGCCGGATGTCCCACCGCTCTACGGTGCCCCGGGTGTTCCACTCGTCAAACCACAGCTTGATCTTCCCTCTGCCGTGGTATTCCGGCCCCCAGCTCTCGATGTAGACGGCGTTGGCGGCGAAGATCTCCTCAATACCCGTATCCTGCTTACATAGCCACATGGAAAACCACTGCCGGATCTTACTTTCCCTCTGTTTCTCTGCGTCCATATTCATATTCTCCTGTTGTCCTCCTTGGGTGCTGTCCCAAAGCATCAAATATTCTGTACCTCTCTCCGCCAGGATGCGGAATCCTGTCCGCTGGTAGAGACGCAGGGCCGGGTTTTCCTTCTGGACGGAGAGGGAGGCCTGCTGGTACCCATTCTCCCGGAGCAGACGCAAAAGGCCGTTCAGCAGCCGTGTCCCGGTGCCCTGTCCACGATACTCCGGCAGCAACGAGATGGCCAGAGAGGGGGTGTCGTTGTCGATGTGGCCGTAGTCCTCCATCATGCGGCACCACGCCGCACCTATCACTTTTTTCTCAACCTCGGCTACCAGACCGTGGTCGCCAGGGCTTGTGCCAAAGTCCGCAATATAGACATGTAGCTCCGGCAGATCTATCACAGATCGGGGCGGCGGCTCCACGCCCTCCGGAAGATAGATGGCCTGATAGAGAAATTCCCGCAAAAGGCCGTATTCTTCCGGGCGTATTTTACGAATGATTGTGTTCATCTCTTTCCTCGCTCTGCCCGTTTGATTGGCTGCCGGATGACGGTTTTCAGCTTTTCCGGCTGGCACCGCCGTACATCGCTCAAATAGATCTCGTGGTGGAACCGCCCTTCTCTGAAATCCGCCTCATAACCCTGATCCTTGGCGTACTCCCCCATGGCCGCCACGGTGGCGGGCTCATCGTCATAGGGGCCGATGTGCATACACTGAACGCACAGCCCCTCGTCCCAGGAGATAAACTCTACCGCGGAGCAATCCCGCTGTTTTTTCTCCGTGGCAGCCCGAACGGCCCAGTCAAAGGCATCCTCCGTCACAAACTCCGGCAGACGGATGAGGGAGATCCACTGGAAACTCGCCTTGCGGGCGTAGTCCACACCGTGGACACCCTCCTGCCACCAGAGGCCCTCCAGCGGCGGCACCACATAGTCGAAATACCCCTCCAGACGGTGCTGTCCCATCTTGCTCATTTTGATGGTGTAGGCCACTGCGTAGAGCAACTCCAGAGCCTGCTTGTAAGCGCCGCTCTCCTCGTTGGGGTCGCCTTGGCCACGCACGGCCAGAAAATTCATGGCGGGTACAGTGACGATGCCCGGTCTCCTGGAAGGTAGATAGAATTCCTTGTATTCTTTTTTGTAGTCAAAGGCCATATCATTTCCTCCTCTTTTTCGGCCGGGTCTGAAGATTCAGACAGGTGATACGGGCCAGCTCCGTCATCTGCTCCCAGTCCTCCACATCCTCTACCAGAAAGGAGTCCTTCGCCCCCTCATAGGGTGGGGCCTTGGGCAGATGAGGAAAGGCCACCTCGCCCGCCGGGGTGACCTTGATAAACAGTTGGTCGTCGCAGATAACGGCAAAGAACACATCGTTACAGTAAAGACCGTACTCGCCGAACATCTTCCTGCTTCGGATGCTCCCGGCCTCCCGCAGCTGCTCGGCCACATAGTCCACAAAATCCTGATGAGATGCCATATCAATCCCTCCTGTAACGCTCGGCAAGTGTTATGACTAGGGTCCTCAGCTGCTCCCGCAGTTCCTCCGGCTCCAGCAAATCGGCCTTGTCCCCGAAGGTCAGCACCCAGCTGAGCACGCTGTCGGCGTCGGGAAAGCCGCCGGTAAAGCGCAGCCGCCCGTCCGGGTCCACGGTGAAGCGATCCACGCCGTACTCCTCCACCAGTCGCCAGCGGCAGGACGGATCGAAGAGAACGGCCACCTGATACTTGGCCGGAAAGATGCGTTCCGGTTCCAGATCAGGCAGGGGTGCGGACCGGGGTTCAAAGTGCTCTCCAGCGGTGAGGTCCGTCATACGGTTCAATTTGAACATTCGGAAATCCTCCCGGGTTTGGCACCAGCCCCACACATACCAGGCGGACCAGTGGAACACCAGATAATAGGGTTCCACAGTACGCACCGATTCCCCTTTGGGGGCGAAGTAGGTAAAGCGGATGGCGCGGTGCTGCTCGATGGCTTCCTGGACCAGCTCAATTTTCGGCGGCAGGCTGGTTTTGTACCAGGAGGAGAGGTCAATGAGCATGTGGGCGCCGCCGGGCACCAGCCCACCCGTCCCGACGGACAGCTTTTCCATCAGCTGAGCGTAACGCCGGGTGCCGCTGACGCTGTCCAGGCTCCGCAGCCCGGCCAGGATGGCCTGCATCTCCGGAGCGGTGAGTACCGTCCGGTCTACCCGGTATCCCTCCATAATGGAGATGCCGCCACCTGCGCCCTGTGTAGTGACGATGGGAATGCCCGCCCGGCACAGGGAGTCGATGTCCCGCTGGATGGTCCGGCGGGACACCTCGAACTGCTCCGCCAGTTCCGGGGCAGTGACCTTCTCCTGCTGGAGCAGGATGGACAGGATGCCAATAAGCCGCTCCATCTTCATGGGACGCACCGCCTTTCGCATTTCTGACTGCATTATAGCACAGGAACACGACAACTGCGTGTCATGTCTATGAAAAAATACTTTCTACCACTGCTCCTGTAAAATCTCCACGATAAATTCATAATTCTGTGCTACACTGAAAGCAGGTGATAACACATGAAACGTATTTTGATTGTAGAGGACGAACCAGACATTCAGGAACTGCTGCGAACTTACCTGGAGGATGCAGGTTATAGAACTGCTGTGGCCGGGGACGGCGTGGCGGCCCTTTCCCTGTTTCATGCCCGGCCCTTTGACCTGATATTGTTGGATCTGATGCTGCCCAAGATCGACGGTTTCGGCGTCTGTGAGCTGATCCGCCAGCAGTCTCAGGTCCCGATTATCATGCTAACCGCTCTGGATGGCGAGGACCAGCAGCTCAAGGGTTTCGGCATGGACATTGACGACTATGTGACCAAGCCATTCTCCATGCCGGTTCTGTTGGAAAAGATCCGCGTCATACTTCGCCGCAGAGGAAGCGCGGATGAGGAAAGCCGTCTCCGATACCGGGACCTGTCCCTCGACTTGGACACCCGGGAGGCGATGCTGGAGGAGCGTCCTCTGGATCTGACTGCCCGGGAGTTTGAACTGCTCCACACCTTTCTGGCCGCGCCGGGGCGGGTGTTCACTCGGGAGATGCTGCTTGCCAAGCTGTGGGGCTATGATTTTTATGGAGACGAGCGGGTGGTGGACAGCCACATCAAAAACCTCCGGCATAAGCTGGGGCGGGACTATATCGAAACGGTCAGGGGGGTGGGCTACCGTGCCGCGAAAGAAGATCTCTGAGATCCTGACGGTTCGGGTATTCCTGATCACCGCCAGTCTCCTGCTCTTTGCCGGGGCCATCACGTTTGGCTTCATTGCCTGGGCCGCCCCCAGCACCTACACCGCCGTGATGAACGACGATCTCACCGCACAGGTGGATGTACTGGTCGAACAGTTGGCAGACACCGCACCGGAGGACTGCGGGAAGCTGTTGGACAAGTTCGCCCTATCCTCCGGCGCCACCGCCACACTGACGGGACCGGATGGACACTTGGTGGACACCGGGGCGCAGATCGAGGTGCAGGCTGTGTATGAGAGCGGGGATATGATCGTCACTGCCGCTGAGGGAGATCGTACAGCCAGCTTTGAGGCAGCCGATCCGGGCTCAGAAAATACCGTGGCCATCACCATGTCGGAGCAGTCTGCCATCGCCGCGGAGGTGCGCTTTGTCGGGCGGGAGGGGAGCTATACGCTCTATGTCACCCCGCGGCTCAAGGCGGAGAATGTGGCGGTGCGGGCGCTGGTGCAGATGGCCCCGTGGCTTCTGCTGGTGCTGCTGACCTTTTCTCTGCTGTGCGCCTTTTTTTACTCCCGGTACATCACCCGGCCCATCGTGCGGATGAGCGATATTGCCGGTAAAATGGCCGAGCTGGACTTTCACTGGGAATGCGGCGAAACGCGCCGGGACGAGATCGGGCAGTTAGGCCGCAGTCTGGATGCAATGGCAGGAAAACTCTCCACTGCCCTGACAGAACTGGAGAGCGCCAATCAGGCGCTCCGGGGCGAGGTGGAGCGGGAGCGGGAATTGGACCGGCAGAGAGCGGCCTTTTTCAATGCCGCCTCCCACGAATTAAAAACCCCGGTCACCATCCTGAAGGGACAGCTGACCGGGATGCTGGAGGGCGTCGGCGTCTATCAAAACCGGGACAAGTATCTGCTGCGTTCCCTTCAGGTGACAGGGCGCATGGAGAATCTGGTTCAGGAGATGCTGACCATCTCCCGGATGGAAGCCGGCGCCGCAGTGATGAAACAGGAAACGGTAGAACTCTCCGCTTTGATCGAGGAGCGGTTGAAGCTGGATGGCGGACTGCTGGAGCAGCGGGGGCAGCATCTGGTCAGGGAATTGACGCCGGGGATCGCCACGATGGGGGATGCAGCCCTGCTGGGAAAGGTGCTGGGGAACCTAATCTCCAATGCCTCCCTCTATTCTCCGGATGGAGCCGAGATCCGTGTCTGGTGCGGATGGCAGGACGGGCATCCGGCTGTGACTGTGGAGAACACGGGGGCGCATATCGGGGAGAACGCCCTGCCCCATCTGTATGAGGCGTTCTACCGGGAGGAGGGCTCCCGGAACCGCGCCTCCGGCGGCAGCGGCCTTGGCCTCTATCTGGTAAAGATGATATTGGACCGCCATGGGGCGGCGTGTACCATTGAGAATACGGAGGAAGGGGTGCGGGTTTCAGTGCGGTTTGTCCCCAGTGCCACTTCTGGACTTCCCGCTGGGGATATGATAGGATAACCGGGAACAATCCAATTTAAGGGAGACGGCTATGGAAAAGACGATTTTAGTTCACGGCTCCGGCCACAAGGCGGACAGCTGGAAGGAAAGCATCTCTTATCTGGACCATCAGGAGGACGTTCTGTGCCCGGAACTGTCTGCCATTCTGGACGGCCATGAGGCCAGTTACCCCAACCTTCTCTCCGCCTTTGAAACATACTGCGCCCAGATCAGTGGGCCGGTCCACCTGTGCGGCATCTCCCTGGGTGGCATCCTGGCGCTGGACTATGCGCTGAAGCATCCGGAGAATGTCAAAACTCTGGTGCTCATCGGTACGCCCCGCAAGGTCCCCAAGGGGGCCTTTGCCCTCCAGAATGCGGTGTTCCGACTTCTGCCCAAATCCATGTTCGCGTCTATGGCATTTGATAAGAGGGATACCTTCGCCCTGGGAAACTCCCTGAAAAATCTGGATTTTAGCGACCGGGTGGGTGAGATCCGGTGCCCCACTCTTATCCTGTGCGGAGAGAAGGACAGCGCGAACCTGAAATCAGCTCATTTTCTGGCCCAGCACATCCAGCGGGCGGAGCTACAGGTGCTGGACCACACCGGCCATGTGGTAAATGAGGAAAACCCCAAGGTTCTGGCAGAACGGCTGAATGCGTTTTACAGGCGACATCTCTGACGGTAAAATGAGATCAAAAAAGGCAAGATGGATTTGAAAAGGGCTGTTTTTCATATCCATGGCAAGGGCGGCAGCACCGCGGAGGCAGAGCGTTTCTGGAGTATTTACTCAGGTATTCCTGTGCTGGGGGTAGACTATTAGGGCGAGTTTCCCTACGAAGTGGCACCCCAGATTGCGACCGCCTACGATGAGGCCCGACAGCAATATAGCCTCATCGTTATTCTGGCCAACAGTATAGGAGCCTATTTCACCATGCTGAATCTTGAGCGCAGTCACCGGACAAGGCGCTGTTTGTGTTACCGGCACTGGACATGGAGCGGCTGATTATGGATATGATGGGCTGGGTTGGCGTATCGAAGTGGACACTGCGGGAAAAGGTCAAGATTCCCATGGACTTCGAAGAGAATCTGTCTTGGGAACACCCTATCGCATGGAATATCCCCACAGAGGTTCTTCACGCAGGAGGCGACCATCTGGTGTCCAGTCAAACTGTGGAGCGGTTTGGCTGGACACGGTGCCTCGCTCACTGTCATGAAGGGCGGCGAGTACTGGCTCCACACAGAGGAGCAGTTGGCTTTTCTGGATGACTGGGTAAAAAAGGACTTCCTATCCATTGCATAAGTACATATAGAACTTGTTCCCGTGTAGGAGGCGGGCCATTGGCCTGCCTCCTTTCATCATGCCTCTCTTGCAAATCATATTCGGTTAATATAATTTACCGCTTGCTGGTTCGAACTCTCTTCCTTTTTCTCTTGCAATATGCTAAAATGCAAACAAATTTCTTTGGAAAGGGATTCGCAATGAGCGCAGATATTTTAATTGTAGATGACGAGACTGCGATCGCAGATTTGGTGGAGGTCTATCTGAAAAACGAGGGCTTCACCATCCATAAATTCTATAATGCCTCCGATGCTCTGGCTTGTGTGCGGACGACCCCCCTGGATCTGGCGGTGCTGGACGTGATGCTGCCGGATATGGACGGCTTCACCCTCTGCCAGCGCATCCGGGAGGACCACTTGTTCCCCATCATCATGCTCACCGCAAAGGTGGAGGATATGGACAAGATCATGGGGCTGACTCTGGGGGCGGACGATTACATCACCAAGCCCTTCAATCCTTTGGAGCTGGTGGCCCGGGTCAAGACCCAGCTCCGGCGTTACACCCGGTATAATCCCGGCGAAGGGACTGCCCGGGAGATCACGGAATATGACTTTCGGGGGCTCCAAATCTCCAAGGCCACCCACAAGTGCGTCCTGTTCGGCGAGGAGCTGGCCCTGACGCCCTTGGAATTCTCCATCCTGTGGTATCTCTGTGAGCACCGGGGAAATGTGGTGTCCAGCGAGGAACTATTTGAGCATGTCTGGGGCGAAGCGTTTATCGACAGCAACAACACTGTCATGAGCCACATCGCCCGCCTGCGGGAGAAGATGCACGAGCCCAGCCGAAAGCCCAAATTCATCAAGACCGTTTGGGGGGTGGGGTACACCATTGAGTAAGAAAGGAAATACCCGCAGCCGCCGGAGATCTTTGCGCATCTGGGGCGGCTACCTGCTGGTCCTCATGGCTTGGGTGGTCGCAGTGATGGCCTTGGCATTCCTGGGCTTCATCATCTGCGCCAGCATCACCTGGCAGCCCTCGCCGCTCTACGACTTCCTGAATTGGGTTCGAGACTACATCGTTCTGGTCTGCATCGTCACAGTGCTGGCGGGCTGGGTGGTCATCAGCTTCTATTTTATCTCCAAGCCCATCAAGCAGCTGGACGTGGTGGCCAATGCGGCAGAGCAATTATCCCGCCCCAGTGAGGAGCCCATCCAGCTGCCGGATTCCCTGGAGGACATCTCCATCCAGCTGAATCTGGCCCGGGAGCAGGCTCTCCGGGACGCCCGGGCAGCCCGGGAGGCAGAACAGCGGAAAAACGACCTAATCGTCTATCTGGCCCACGACCTGAAAACGCCCCTGACCAGCGTCATCGGCTACCTGACCCTCCTGCGGGATGAGCCTCAGATCTCCCCGGAGATCCGGGCCAGGTACACCGGCATCGCCCTGGAGAAGGCGGAGCGGCTGGAGGACCTCATCAACGAGTTCTTCGACATCACCCGCTTCAACCTCTCTCGCCTGGAGCTGGAGCGGCAGAGCGTGGACCTGACGCGGATGCTGGAGCAGGTCGCCAGCGAATTCCGCCCCATTTTCGCAGAATCGGGGCTGTCATGCAGCCTGGATCTGCCGCCCAAGCTGCACTATTCCTGTGACCCGGATAAGCTGGCAAGGGTCTTTGATAATCTCCTGCGCAACGCGTCTTATTATAGCCTGCCGGACAGCACGGTGGAAATTGCCGGACGGATGGAGGCCGGGAAGATCCTACTCACCTTCTCCAATGCGGGAAAGAACATCCCCCAGGAGAAGCTGGACCGGATCTTTGACCAGTTCTTCCGTCTGGACAGCTCCCGCGCCACCCGGACAGGCGGTGCGGGCCTTGGCTTGGCCATCGCCAAGGAGATTGTGGAGCTCCACGGCGGGACCATCCGGGCGGACAGCGCCGGGGATCGGATCACCTTCACCATCGGTCTCCCGTCAGACCATTCAGAAGCGCCGTAAGAAAATCACAAGAATTTCGCAGAAAACTTGCAAGGCATCCGTTGGGATATGGACAAGTATGAAACGCCTGGTTCTGGTACCATTTCCGTATCAGAATCAGGCGTTTTATTTTGATCAGGAGGTCTTATCCCATGAAAACCATTCTCGTTCTCTTCGGCGGATGCTCCTCGGAGCACGAAGTTTCTCTCCATTCCGCCTATGCGGTGTTGTCCCACATGGACCGCAGCCGCTATACCCCTCTGGCTGTGGGCATCACCCGGGAGGGGCGGTGGCTCTGCTATACCGGCTACCTCTCCCGGCTGGAAGATAATACCTGGCAGCAGGCGGCAGACTGTACGCCATGCACCCCTCTGGTGGACCGGGGCGCTCATGCTCTGCTGCTGCTGGACGGCTCCGGCCGTCGGCTCTCCTTTGACGCGGTATTCCCGGTCCTCCACGGCAGGAACGGCGAGGACGGCACGGTACAGGGACTCTTTGAACTGGCCGGGGTCCCGGTCATCGGCTGCGGGACGCTGTCCAGCGCCTTGTGCATGGACAAGGACCGGGCCCACCGGCTGGCGGCCCTGTCCGGCATCCGAGTCCCCCGGAGCCGCGTCTTTCATCCCGGCGATGATTTTAGTCAGATCGCCCAGGCGGCGGAGGAACTGGGATACCCGGTGTTCGTCAAGCCGGTCCGGGCCGGTTCCTCCTTCGGCATCACCAAGGTCACCGGGCCGGAAGCGCTGCCCGCCGCCGTGGAGGAGGCCTTCCGCCACGACAGCGCCGTGATCCTGGAGGAGACCATCCCCGGCTTTGAGGTGGGCTGCGCGGTTATGGGCAATGAGGAGCTGACCGTGGGGCTGGTGGACGAGATCCAGCTGTCGGAGGGCTTTTTCAACTATGAAGAGAAGTACACCTTAAAGACCTCCGCCATCCACTGCCCCGCCCGCATCCCGCCGGAGAAGGCGGCGGAGATCCAGGCAGCGGCAAAAACCATCTACCGCGCCCTGGACTGCCGGGTGTTTGCCCGGGTGGATCTGTTCCTTACCCCGTCAGGGGAGATCGTCTTCAATGAGGTCAATACCATCCCGGGATTTACCGCCCACAGCCGCTACCCCAATATGATGAAGGGCATCGGCATTTCCTTTGGGGAACTGGTGACCCGGCTGATCGAGCTGGGGGTGGCGGGATGAGGACCGTGTCGATCCCCCGGGAGCAGGTCTTTCAAGGGCCGCTGGTCCTGGTCAACCGGGCGCATCCCCTCCGTGATACAGCGCCATATGCGCTGACCCCAGTGGACGCGTACCACCCCGATATTCTTCTGGAAAGCCGGGCGCGGCAGCTGCTGTCCGCTTGCATCCAAAAGGCAGGGGGACAGCGGGAGATCGTGCCGGTGTCCGGCTGGCGGAGCCAGCAGGAGCAGCAGCAGATCTGGGATGACTCCATGGCGGAGCATGGGGAGACATTTACCCGCCAGTATGTGGCCCTGCCCGGGTGCAGCGAGCACCAGACCGGCCTTGCCATCGACCTGGGAAAGGCCGCCGGAACCATCGACTTCATCCGTCCCGCCTTTCCCTATGACGGGGCCTGCGGAAGGTTTCGCCGTCTGGCGGCCCGGTACGGTTTTATCGAACGATACCAGCGGGGCAAGGAGGAAGTCACCGGGATCTCGGCGGAACCGTGGCACTTCCGCTATGTGGGGGCGCCTCACGCCCAGCTGATGGAGGCCAACGGGCTGTGTTTGGAGGAGTACCGGGACTTTTTGCGGCAGGGTCCCCGGAGCGTCGCTCTGGAAAACGGCCGCATGGCCCAGGTGTTCTATGTGCCCGCCGCCGGAGCCGTCACAGAGGTGGAAGTGCCGGAGGGCTGCTGCCAGATATCCGGCGACAATGTGGAGGGATTTATCCTGACATGGTGGGGGGATACCCATGAGAACGGCTAAGAAAACCGTCCCGACTTTGGACCTCTTTCGTCTGGCGGCAGTCCTGCTGGTGGTGATGAACCACACCTCGCCTCTGGCGGATGTGTCTGCCACGGCTGACTTTTGGCTCACCCGGGTACTGGCTCGGGTAGCGGTCCCATTCTTTCTGATGACCACTGGGTACTTTCTGAGCCGGGATCACTGGGCTGGTGCGGGGCGGCAGGTGAAAAAGCTCTGCCTGCTCTACGGCGCCTGCGTCCTTTTGTATCTGCCGGTGAATCTCTACGCCGGCATCTTCACCGGTCCGGCGGATGCTTTGCGGAAACTGCTGGTGGACGGCACCTTCTACCACCTGTGGTACTTCCCGGCGACCATTCTGGGCGTCGTCATCGCCCGGTGGCTCAGCCGGCTGGGCCTGCGGGTGGCCCTGCCTGCGGCGGCGCTGCTCTATCTCGTCGGACTGGGCGGGGACAGCTACTATGGACTGGTTTCCCAGATCCCGCCGCTTCGGGCCTCTTACGACGGCGTTTTTACGCTGTGCGGCTATACCCGCAACGGCCTGTTCTTTGCGCCGCTGTTCCTCCTGCTGGGAGCCGCCGGGATGCGGTGGAGCCGAAAGCTGTCTTTGACGGGGTTCGTCCTCTCTCTGACAGCCATGAGCGCCGAGGGGCTGTGGCTCCACCGTCTGAACGTCCAGCGCCACGACAGTATGTATCTCCTACTCCCGCTGTGTATGGTGTGTCTCTTCTCCCTGTTGCTGGGCGGGAACGGGGGCGCGTGCAGGAAAGTCCGGACCTTTTCCACAGCCATGTATGTGATCCATCCTCTCTGCATCGTATTGGTCCGGGGAGCAGCAAAGGTGCTGGGGCTGGAGGAAATGCTCATTGGGAACAGTCTTCTCCATTTTGTTGCAGTGCTGGCCCTCAGTGCGCTGCTCTCTGCCCCCTGGCTGCTGCGGGTTCGGAAGAAGCCCAGCCCCACTGCCCGGGCCTGGCGGGAGGTGGATCTGGCGGCCCTCGGGCACAACGCCCAGGTGCTGCGGAACACACTGGCTCCGGAGACGGAGCTGATGGCGGTGGTAAAGGCGGAGGCCTACGGCCACGGCGGAGCGGTGACGGCCCGCGCTTTACAAAAGACGGGGGTCCGGGCCTTTGCGGTGGCCTGCCTAGCCGAGGGGATCGCTCTGCGAAAGGCAGGCGTCCGGGGAACGATCCTGATCTTAGGCTATACCGCCCCGGAGGAGGCCCCGCTGCTGAGGCGATGGCGTCTGACCCAGACGGTGGCGGATATTGACCACGGGCGGGCCCTGGCGGCGCAGGGGCGGTGGGTCCATGTCCATCTGGCCCTGGATACCGGGATGCACCGGCTGGGCATCCCGGCGGAAAATCGGGAGGAGATCCTGGAAGTATTTCGGCTTCCCAACCTGGTGGTAGACGGCGTCTTTTCCCATCTGTGCGTCTCGGACAGCCTGGAAGCCGGAGATGTTGCCTATACCCAGGAGCAGCTGACCTTGTTCTATGACACGGTGGCCTGGCTCCGGGCCGCCGGGTATGAGCCGGGCAAGGTCCATATCCAGGCCAGCTACGGGATCTGGAACCTCCCGCCCCAGCCCTGTGCCTATGTCCGGGCGGGGATCGCCCTCTACGGCGTGCGAAGCGATGATGCGCCTGTCCAGCGAAATCTTGACCTGCGGCCGGTCCTGTCCCTGCGGGCCAGAGTGGCCAGTATCCGCACCGTGCAGGCCGGGGAGAGCGCCGGGTACGGGCGGGCCTTTCGTGCGGAGCGGGAGACCCGGTTGGCGGTGGTCACCATTGGTTATGCCGACGGTCTGCCCCGGGACCTGCCCCAGCGGGGCGGCCAGGTGCTGATCCGGGGGAAGCGCTGTCCCATGGTGGGGCGGATGTGCATGGACCAGCTGCTGGTGGACGTCAGTAGTCTTCTGGAGGTCACTCCCGGTGATACAGTGACCTTAATCGGTCGGGACGGAGGGCAGGTGATCCGGGCAGAGGAGCTGGCCGCACGCTGCGGGACCATCACCAACGAGCTACTTTCCCAACTTGGAAGTCGGCTTTCGATTGAGTAAAAATTTACGATGATAGTAGAATATGTTGCTGGGCTATCTTTTTATTCTCCACACAAACCACACATTTCCTCCATGTTCACTCCATATTGCCCTGGTATCCTTGGCCCATCCCATGCAGAAAGGAACAAGGCACAATGGAAATTCGCATCGAACATCTCAGCATGACCTATCCCAGCGGGAAACAGGCACTAAAGGACCTGGATCTGGAACTCAAGGCGCCCAGTCTCATTGGCCTTCTGGGCCCCAACGGGGCCGGCAAGTCCACGCTGATGAAGCTGCTGGTGGCGGCGCTCCTGCCCACCAGGGGGGAAATTCTGGTGGATGGACAGCCCCTTACCAGAACGGAGCGCCTACTGAAAGCCCGGTTGGGGTATCTGCCCCAGGACTTCGGCCTGTTTGACGAGTTGACGGTCACGCAATTTCTGGACTATATGGCGGCGCTGAAGGGGATCAAAGACCCCAAAACGGCCATTCAGAAAGCGATCCGGGAGGTCAATCTGGAGGAAAAGGCCCGGGCCAGAATCCGCACGCTCTCCGGCGGCCAGCGTCAGCGGGTAGGCATCGCCCAGGCGATTTTGGGGGACCCGCCCTTCCTGATCTTCGATGAGCCCACCGTAGGGCTGGACCCGGAGGAGCGCATTCACTTCCGAAATCTGTTCTCCCACGCGGCCCAGGACCGGCTGGTGCTGCTCTCCACCCACATCATTGAGGATGTGCAGTCCGTATGCGATCAGCTGGTGGTGATCAACCGCGGGCAGATCCTGTTTACCGGCACCCCGGAAGAGCTGATCCGGTCTGCATCCGGCCATGTGGGGGTATTTTATGAGCAGGAGGCCAACCAAGAGAATGGACTCCACATTACCGCTCGGGTGAACACCGCGCAGGGCGTTCGCTGCCGGGTGGTGGCAGATCAGCTCCCCACCTTTGTTCAGCCGGAGGAGCCTACGCTGGAGGACGCCTACCTCTATCTGATCTCCCGGGAGGCGGCACAATGAAGACGCTTCGATTGTTTCCTCTGGAGTTGGGGCGCCTGCTCCGAAGCCGGTTGACCTGGCTGGTCATGCTGTTGACCGTCCTTGGCCCTGTGGTGGGCCTGTACCTGTATCAGCCGGCTGAGTCCACCATGAATTCCCTGTATCTGGCCAACCCTGCGATTGCCGGGGGCATTGCAGGAGGAATCCTGTTTGGCCTGCTCGCCATCTTTGAACTGGACCGGGCCTGCCGCAGTCGGGCAGATGTTCTCATGGACGCGGCGGTGCCCCCGCAGACCGCAGCCTTGACGCGGCTGCTGGCTCTGCTGGCCGCTGCGGTCCTGACCACAGCCCTCACCATGCTGGTGTGGCTCCCCGTCAGCGCGGGGCTAATCGGTGCGGTGTTCGACCTGGTGGATCATGTGCTGGCCTACCTGCTCTTCATGGGCCTTGCCCTGCCGCTGGGCGTTCTAGCGGCGGCGTCTGCCTATCAGTTTACCCGCCGGACGGACCTGTCCCTGGTGCTGTTCGCCGCGTTTTGCGGGCTGAGCCTGACCGTGTGGGCAGAGAACTGGCAGCTGTGCTGGCTCAACCCCTGTGTGTGGGCGCTGTCCGATGATTTCTCCAACTTTCGGATCTTCCGCTCCGTGGCCTATATGCGCCTGACCTGGCTGACCGGTCTGGCGGGCGTGTGGGCGGTATCGTATCTCTGCATCCGTCAGTATGGGAAGGGGGCGTTTGGCTCCTTGGCCCGGAGCATCCGGCGGGCCTACCGTCCGGTGATCGCCGTGGCATTGCTGGCCTGTTCCGGCGTTGCCTACGCGGCCCAGCCCATGGTGGATAACAGCAATCCAGACCAAATGGCAATGACCTTTTATGAGATGCCCTATCTTGAGGGTGTGATCTGCACCGGCCGCTCCGCGCAGGTATTTCCCAATGTGTCTGACGGGACCGTGCGCGGCAAGGCAAGCTATTCCTTTGAAAACAGTTCTGGACAGGAACAGCGTGTTGCTTTTGGCGTTACCCCCGGCTACACCATTTCCAATGTACGGGCCAACGGCGAGGCTGCCCCCTTTTCGGTGGGGGAGTATCAGGAATTCAATGAGGCAATGCTGGAAGTTACCCTTCCGGCGAAGGCCCAGATCGAATTGACCATGGAATACAGTGGGTTCCCCCGTGAGAACCAAAATCTGTCGTGCAGTCAGGGAAGCACAGAGATCAGCAAGACTTATCTGCAGCTGGAAAATGCGGTCCTTGCCCCGCGGCTGCTGAATGTGCTGCCCGATGAGAACATCTATCCCACAGAGATGGAAATTACCCTTCCTGCTTCCATGGTGGCCATTCCCTTTGGCTCCAGCCGGGCGGAGGTGGCGGCAGAGCATGAAAACGGCACCAAAACCTGGCGCTGGGAAGACATCGGTACCGGCGGGATACTCTATGCCGGAGATTACATCCGGGAGGATATTCAGGCTGGCGGTATGGCTATTGAGCTTTACTATGGCCGCAAGCATCAAAAGATCATGGAGCAGGCCGGTGCAGCTGACGCAGTACGGGCCGTGGTGGAGTATTGCACCGCACACTATGGAGCGCTGTCCTTCAGCGCCGGTGAGAGCCTGAAGCTGATCCAAAGCCGGATCGCCGGGGGCGGATATGCTGCCGGCGGCGCCAGCCTGCTGGATGAGGCAGATTTCACCATCGCCAGCCTGAGCGACACCAGCAAGGGAACCGTCCCGGGGGAGATCTTTATTCACGAGCTGGTCCATCAGTGGTGGGGACTGGGCAGTATGTTTGACATCCCTGCCCCGGACAGCCCCTGGTCTGCCGAGGGCCTGACCGTTTACACCACCTACCGCATTGTCAAGGAGCTGTACGGGGAGGAGTATGCCCGGACCCATTACGTTGACCAGTGGCAGCGGGAGGTGGACGACTATTACCTGAACTTCTATGTGCGCCATCCGGAATATCTGGATATGCTGCCGGAGGGAGAACGCCTGCGTATTTCCAACAGCCTGTCCGGTGTGCGGCAGTACAGCGAAATGCCGTTGAAGCTCCTGAAGGCGGAGCAGCTTGTGGGCGGGGAGGTAGCCTTCGATCAGATCCTTCACGATCTGTTCAACCGGGAGATGGACCCCATGTGCCCCTATCTCACCTACGATGAATTTTTGAGCGCCTGTGCGCTGACGGAGGAGGATTTGAACCTTGGGTAAGATCTATCGCTATGAGTGCAGGCGGCTGCTGTGGAATCAGTTCTTTGCGGGACTGGCCGCCGTGCTGCTTTGTTACGGCGCCCTGGTACTGCGGGGCGTGACCATTCTGGGGGTGTCCCACACAGCACCCTTTTCCCCATGGAGCTTTGGAGATTATCTCTCCCGGATGCTACCGCTTTTGTGGATCGGCGCGCTGTTCTTCCTGACCTTCTTTACCTCTCCCAAGGCCCGGCGGACGGCGGCGCTCACAGATGCCGCGCCCATGCGGCCTGCCCGCTTCGCTCTGGCCCGGTGCGCCGCAGCATTCACGGGGACGGCCATACTGGCGCTGCTCTGTATTGTGGAAGCGGCAGTGTTTTATGGGCGGATGTTCGGCTGGTACGGATGGGGGAGCCTGGCCTTTCCCGCGCTGGTGACCCTTCTGCCGCCGCTGGTGTTCGCCCTGGGCAGCGGATGGCTGCTTGGGCGGCTGAGGCCCTGGCTGCTGTATATCTGGATGGTAGTTCCCCTTCTGCTGGCGGTTTTGCCTCTACCAGATACCCTGGGACTATGGAACGGAAATTTTTTCACCGATTATCCCTTGACCCTGACGACGCTGGACCCGGCTTTCGTTCTGCCGGGAGATGTAGTGGTGGCGCAGATCGTCCTGCTGGCAGCAGGGGTGGTGCTGCTGGTTATTCACCGAGTTGATCCACGAAAAAACAAGTGATTTATAGCCATTGTAAAAAAGATTTGTAAAGGGGGGTACAAATGAGTAAAGTGGTGATCCTGTCTCTTTCCGACAGTGAGGAGCATCTTTTAGATAGAATTAAAGACCTATTAGCCAAGGAGTCGGACATTGAACTGGTTAACCCTCCAAGTGAAAAAAATAGCATCTCTTTTCCGAATCTGGAACTTCACTTACGCAAACAGACCGTAAAATGGCAGGGTCAGCTCATTCATCTTACACACTTGGAGTTCTTCACGCTGGCCTATCTGGCCCGTCACCCCGGCTGGGTCTACACGCAGGAACAGATCTACGAGGCTGTATGGCACGAGTTCCCAGAGCATTGCGGTGCGGCTGTGACCAACATCATCAGTCAGCTCCGCCGGAAGATGGGGCCGGACAACCCAATCCATACTGTTCCTCACAGCGGCTATAAGTTTGAATTACCTCCTGCGAATCAGGTGCTGGGGAAAGGAAAAGTTCAACAATCTGTGCAGATTGATTGCCGTTTGCGTGAAAGAAAATAGGCAAGGGGTATGGGCTTGTAAGTATCATTTATTTCTGTTATCATGTCAGTGTGAGTAAGTAGGGATCGCCGTGATTACGGCGGTCCCTATTCTTATACTTGCGGGATGCTGGCAAAAGAATAATTACCCAAAACTTGGAAATAATGATTGCAAGGTGGTGAGGTCATGGAGCGAGAACATCAGGTTGATAAAAGCATGGACAGTCTGATCGATATTCGTAATGTCAAATTGGATCGCAACTTAGGACAGGCGGAACGTGTTCGATCATATCTCCAACAGATCAAAAATCCCTATTGCTTTAAGGTGGGAGATGTCGTTGTCAATGTGGCCTATACGGAAGGAGGCGCCACCCTGAACGACTGCTTTGCTGATATGCTGTCGATCCTGTAATGATTTACCACAAGATGCGGCTGGACTTTCTGAGGAAGCTGTGATAAGATAAGCACGGACAAAATCAGCGAAACTCCGGTCGTCATAGGTGGCCCGGCCATCAATATTGCGACAGGAGCGGTAGCTATGCTGATTTCAGACACGATCTATAAAGCCGCCGACTACCTTAGGCTCTCTAAGGAAGACGGCGACTTTTCTTTTTCCAACAACAAAGCGGAGAGCGACAGCATCTCCAGTCAGAGAAAGATCATCCAGCGGTTTGTGGCGCAGCAGCCTGACATCGAGCTGGTTGCGGAATTTTCCGATGATGGCTATTCAGGGACCAGTTTTGAGCGGCCCCAATTCCAAAAGATGATGGAAGCGGTGAAGGCAGGAGAGATCAACTGTATCATCGTGAAGGACTTATCCCGGTTTGGCCGAGAGTATATTGACGCGGGCCGCTACATTGAGAAAATCTTTCCTCAGCTCGGCGTGCGTTTCATCGCGGTCAATGACAATTACGATAGTCTCAACTTTTCTACAAGCGACAGCCTGATCGTTCCCATCAAGAATTTTCTCAATGATTCCTACTGCCGGGACATCTCCATCAAGGTACGGAGCAACTTTGAAAGCCGGAGAAGAAACGGAGAATTCGTCTCCAACTACACGCCTTATGGGTACCTGCGTTCCCCGAATGATAAGACACAGCTTGTGATAGATGAAGCGGCCGGTGAAGTCGTCCGGGATATTTTCCGGTGGAAGGTGGAGGGTATGAGCCCGGTGACCATTGCGGAAAAGCTGAACCTCCGCGGCGTTCTGTCCCCCTCTGAGCATAAACGATCTATCGGCATCAACTACAAAACTGCCTTTCAGACCAATGCCCGCAGCAAATGGAGCCCCAAAACCGTGATCCGTATTCTCACCAATGAGGTCTACACCGGCGTATTGATCCAGGGAAAGCGCACCACACCAAACTATAAGGTAAAGCACACTATTGTGAAGGACGAACAGGATTGGAGCCGGATCGAACATGCCCACGAGCCGATTATTCAGGTGCGGGAATTTGAGCTGGTCCAAAAGCTGATGCAGGAGGACAGCCGCCGGGCATCTGGCTCAGATACCGTCTATCCCCTGTCCGGCCGGGTCTATTGCGGAACCTGCGGCGCCTTGGCAAAGCGGTACTCTGTTACCTACAATGGGTCAAAATATGCCTATTACACCTGCCCGAATACCACAAAGGAAGGCAGCTGTGAAAAGCGCAGGATCTCCGAAAAAGAGTTGGAGAACACCGTCCTTACCCTTCTGCAATCCGAGATTAAGCTGGTTTTGAATATGGAGCGGGCTCTGAGTCAGATCAAGGAACTGGCCTGGGAGCATCGGGAGATAACCCGGCTGGACAAGGCCGTCGAGGTAAAAATGGCCGAGGCGGAAAAGTGCCGGACGATGAAGGTCAGCATATATGAGGACCTGCAGGAGGGCCTGATCTCTCAGGAGGAGTTTCTTCAGATGAAAGAAGGCTACTCCCAGCAGATCAGCGAGATTGAGCAGGACATTGGTAAATTGAAGAAAGAACGGGCTATGATCCAGGAGGGCGTGGCAGATCGAAGCGGCTGGCTCTCCCAGTTTCGGAAGTATCAGAATCTGCCCAGCCTGAGCCGCGCTGCGGTCGTCAACCTGGTGGATCAGATCCAGCTGTACCCCGACAAGAAGATTCGGGTCGTCCTCCGCTATCAGGACCAGCTTGCCGATATGATGGAGTTCCTGCGGGGACAGGATACAGCAGAGCGTCTTTCCGAAGCGGAGGTGAGCTGACCATGGCAAGAAAAAGGAAGGCGGCGCCTGTGGCCGTGGCAGCGGCCGCTCAGGAAACGCCCATCACATTCGATACGGGACTCTATGCCCGGCTCTCTGTACTCGACAATGGCAAAACAGATGGAGACCCCATTGAAAGTCAGGTCAAGATCATAGAACAGTACCTCTCAGGACACCCGGAGCTGAAGCTGGCAGATCGGTATCTGGATAACGGCTACTCCGGCGTCAGCTTTGAACGGCCCCAGTGGGAACGGCTGATGCAGGATGTAAAGGCCGGCAAAATCAACTGCATCATTGTCAAAGACTTATCCCGTCTGGGCAGAAACTATATCGAAACCGGCAATTTCCTGGAGCGTATCTGCCCCAAGCTGGGCATTCGGTTTATTTCCGTCAATGACAACTATGATACTCAGAACATCCGCTCACAGGATGAATTGACGGTTTCCATCAAGAATATCGTAAACGACTATTACGCGAAGGACATCTCCATGAAATCCGGCGCGGCATTGAAGGCCAAACGTCAAAATGGAGAGTATATCGGCAGTTATGCTCCTCACGGTTATCGTAAGGACCCTAAGAACAAAAACCGGCTTTTGGTTGATCCGGAAACAGCTCCGGTGATCCGGCAGATCTATGAGTGGCGCGCCCAGGGGCTCGGTTATGGAACGATCACCCGGATGCTCAACGAACGGGATATTCCATCTCCGGGCCGGTATCGGTTCGAGCACGGGATCATCACCAACAACAATAAGAAGGGCAGCGCCCTTTTGTGGAACCGCCACGCTCTGTCGGATATTCTCCGCAATATCGTCTATATCGGACATCTGGCACAGGGGAAATGCACTGCAAGCCTGATGCGCGGAATACCGGTCCACCGCGTTCCCGAGGCAGAGTGGGATATTGTCTACAACACCCATGAGCCCATTGTATCACAAGCGCTTTTTGACCGGGTGCAGGAGGTCAACGAGGCCAGTGCAAATGCCTATAAGGCCGTTTACGGCACTTGCAGTCATCTCCCCACACGCAGCAATCCCTACCGGGAGAAGCTGGTTTGTGCAGACTGCGGGACCCGGCTGAAGCTCTATCGGAGCATGAGCAATGACCGGAAAAAAGCCTATTTCGTTTATATCTGTCCGACTTATGAGGAGCACCGTGAACTTCGGTGCACCAAAAAGTCGATTCGCTGTGACGACCTGGATGCCGCTGTTCTGCAGGCGCTGCGGGTACAGATCGAACTCTTCTGCAGCACCCAGGCTGTCCTCATGAAGCTGGCAGAAAAAAGAAGATCTGAACCGGTTTATGATACAATGGCCACGAGCGAGATACACAAGCTCCAACAGGAAATCAAGCGAAAGCAAGGGTATGCCCTGGCACTATATGAAGATTACAAATCCGGGCTTCTGACAAAAGAAGAATGTGTTATGGCTCGGGAACAGTACCAAAAGGAAATCGAGACCCTGAAGGAGCAGGTGGAATATCTGGAGTGCCCCAAGGACAGAGCTGCCCAAGCCATTGAGAAGTCGAAAGCATGGGAAAAGCAGTTCGAAGAATACCGCCACGCAGAGGAGGTCTCAAAAGAGCTGATCTCAGCCTTCGTGGACCAGATTCAGGTGCGGGCAGACGGTTCCATCAAAATCACATTCCTCTTTGACAATGAACTGAAGGCCCTCCAGACCCAATATAAATCGCTGCGGGAGGAGGTGGCCTGATATGGCAGAAAAACTTGCAGCCTACTACCGCACTTCGCTGGAAGATTTTAACCGGGCGCACGGCCTGGCCGACCAGAGCCAGTCCATTGGAAATCAGCGAAAAGTCATCATGGAGTATCTGCACGGAAGCGAGGAACTGTCCGGCTGTTCCGTCCTTGAATTTATCGATGACGGACTGACGGGCACCAATACCGACCGCCCCCAATTTCAGGCCATGATCGAGGCGGCCCGCCGGGGAGAGGTATCCTGCATCGTTGTAAAGGATCTGTCCCGTTTTGGTCGGAACTATTTGGATGTGGGCGACTATCTGGAGCACATCTTCCCCTTTCTGGGCGTGCGGATCGTCGCCGTCAACGATGGCTATGACAGCCAGAACTATATCGGGATGACCGGCGGAATGGATGTTGCCTTTCGCAACTTCATGTATGAGAATTACAGCCGGGACCTTTCCATAAAAGTCCGCTCCGCTATGCAGGCGCGGATGAAGGACGGGCGGTTTGTGAACCATGTGCCATACGGATACCGGAAGCACCCATCGGATAAGCACCAGATGGTGCCGGATGAGCAGACGGCGCCCATCGTCCGTGAAATCTTTCGCTCCATCATTGCTGGAAAAAGCACCACGCAAGTTGCCAGGGAACTCAATGCCCAAGGCGTACTCACCCCTCTGGCGTATAAGCAGCACCGCCTCAAGCCGGCCTGCCAGGAGCGGGACCTCATGTGGTCCCATGTGACAGTCCTCAATATTCTCCGAAATATCAAGTACACCGGCTCCATGGTCAACCACACTCGTGAGAGCCGCTATATGCGGGACCGAAACCAACGTAGGGTTCCCAAAGAAGAGTGGATCGTCACGGAAGGAACACATGAGGCCATCGTGACCCAAGAAGAGTATGAAGCTGCACAGGCACAGATCCGGGCGGTGAAAAAGCATGAGCGTAAACCGCCGGATAGTTCAGACCGCATATTCTACTGCGGTCACTGCGGACGAAAGCTGCGGAAATCATTTGGGCTGGATGCGTACTTTGCCTGTGACACGCAGCTTTATCAAGAGGGAGCGGCCTGCGCGGGTATCCGGTGGAGTAAAACAGACCTGGAAGCGGTTCTCCTCCCCATTTACCGCACACAGCTTGAGCTGATGGGAGAGCAGGTTCGGGATATCCAAAGTGCATTTCAGAAACATCCAATGGTGAATTGGGATAGCCGATTGGAGAAAATAGACCAGGAGATCGCCCGGCAGAACGCCCGGAAGATCCAATACTACGAGGAATACCGAAGTGGAGAAATGACCCGGGAATCGTTTTTCCAGCGAAAAACCGCGCTGGCTGACCGGATCGCTGAGCTGCAGGCGGAGCGCACAAAAATCGAAACAGAACGACAACAGGAGCAGGAGGAGCAGTCTGAGCGCCGCACAGTCCAGCGTGAAGCGGAAGCGTATCTATCGGCCTCCGCAGTAAGCAGTGAGGCATTCAAAGCGAGTATGTATGATGCAATCGAGCGTGTCACTGTGTTCAGCAACCGCCATATTGAGGTGCGCTGGAAATTTGAAGACCTGTTCGTAAAACTCCACAGGGAAGAAAGGAGAGCCGTATGAAGGCTGCACTGTATTTAAGAGTCGCCAACGATAACCAGAACGAGGCCCTCTCCACACAAGAATTCTATTTATGAGATTGGGCCAATAAGCAAGGCTATGAAGTAACGTCTGTATTTTCCGATATGACCCCTGGGACATCTCTGGATCGACCGGGACTCCAAGCACTCCTCAGCGAACTGGGCTCCGGGCAATTTGACATTGTTTTGGTAAAGGGCGTAGAACGACTAATCAGAAATCCTTGGCTCGTTCCGCAACTGGCCGATACATTCCGCTGTGCAGGTGTCCGAGTTGTCTCTCCTTTGGAACCCAATAGTGTATTCGAAACCGTTCCGTGGGTACTGACCGCGCTCAACGCAGAGTGGATCAAGCGGGCCGTAAAAGATAACATTCCAAGGTAAAGCAATGCACGTTAAAGTCAAGAGGCGGCCTGATATTTTAGGCCGTCTCTTGACTTAGTTCGTCATTATCACGAAAATTATGCCTATACGCATTTTCAAAGGGAATTTCCGGTATATATCACAATGACTTTCCGCGTTTTTTGTGCAAAATACATACGTTTTATGTTTTATTTGACACATAGGAGTACCCTTTTTCCCCTGAATAAGTGTCCCACACCGATTTGGGGCGTGTTGCAGTTTTTTTGCTCCTCAAATATTTCCGTATTTTTCCGGTGAAAAAGCAGAATAAATGTTGTAAAATAGAGGAATACAGCGACGAAAAAATGCACAACGATTTTTTTATGTTTTGCTTGACACATTAGGACGACCTCGGACGCGTTGTTATTCCGAAGGAGATCCGCCGCACCATGCGCATCCGCGAGGGTGACCCGCTGGAGATCTACACAAGCAAGGAAGGCGAGGTCATATTCAAGAAATATTCGCTTATGGGCGGTGTAGACGAGTTTGCCGCGCAGATCTGTGAGACGCTGAGCAAGACCACGGGTCTCTCCGTTGCTGTGACCGACCGTGACAGCATCATCGCTGCGGCTGGCGGCGCGCGGCGTGACCTGATCGGCAAGCGCATCAGCCAGCAGCTTGAGAGCATCATGGAGGACCGCGCTATCTACCGTGCGGAGGAGAAGGAACGAAGCGTATACGTCACCGACACGCTCGACCGCTACTGCGCAAGCATTGCCGCGCCGATCATCTCCGAGGGCGATGCGCTGGGGTTGGTGCTGTTTGTGGAGAGCGAGGGCGAGAGCCGCGTGGGGGAGACGGAGTATAAGCTTGCCCAGACCATCGCATCTTTTCTCGGCAAGCATATGGAATCGTGAAAAAGGGGAGCACAGCGCTGCTGTGCTCCCCTTTTTGTCAGTTCATCCAGCGGATCTGCTGGCCTTCTATGAGAGGATAGCTTACCAGTATCGCGCCGTCGAGGTTTTCACGGTGTAGATCGACGCCGGTGATCTGGCTGTTTTCATAGGTGGTGTAGTAATAAATGCCGCGGTCGGCATTGCAGCAGCTGGAGTAGAGCGTGAGCTCAAATTTGCCGTTTTCCAGCTCGCAGCAGCCACGCTGCTGTTCAACGGAGGCAAGAATGTGGAAGAACTGACTGACGCTTTCGCTCTCGCTCTCACCGGAGCGGGAATTGAGCCGCGTGAACGCCGCGCGCACAAAGCGCGACTGCGAGGAAAGGTCACCCGGCAGACCCAGAGCGCCCATGCCGCGGCTGTAGACCGCAAGCGGCAAATCAGGGGCGAAGTGGTTGACCGGCGGCTTGGGTGAAACGTGCGCATAGTTGTTGAGCGCGAAGAGCTGTGCGGGGAAGGGTGGGTTGTTCGTCAGCACGCCGGTAGGGTTATCATAGATGTGGGTGCCGTCGGCGACGGATTCGAGCACGATGCACGCCGTCCGGTCGGCGATGAGCCAGTGAAGCTGGGCGATGGGCAGGCCGTCGGAAAACGGTGTATCGGTCAGATTCACGCGCGCGAGCATCGCGCGGGCCTCGGCGACCGAAGCGCAGCGGCCGAGCAGTGCCGGGATCAGCTCGAACTGGGCGAGATTTTCGCATGCGGGGTCGCTTTTGCGGTACACGGCGTTGCCGACAAAGTTCAGCCCCGCGATGCACAGCCCCTTTTCGTTCATCGCATCGTAATAGAGCGGATAGCCGTCCTGTACATGCGCCATGCCGATGATGGCATAGTGCTGCGTCAGATCAGCCGTCTCACGCATGGGGAATGGAAAATTGCGCGGCGCGATGGCCACGCACTCGCCGTAGGGAAATTCATAATCGAGATTGCGCCCAAAGTAGAAATCTCTGGTACGGTATGTTGCTGCGGTGCACATGGAAAGACCTCCTTTTGATAACGCCCTGAAAAACGGCGGGCGCTGATGCCGCTTGATGGTAGGATTCACAAAACGTAAGTCGGCCATTCGAGGCTGGATCGGAAAAGACTGCAAAGAGGGCGATCCCTTTCGCCGGGATCGCCCCTTTGTCCGTTATTTCTGCTTTTTCTCGCGGAGGATGCGTACCGCGCAGATGAGCGCCAGCAGCCCCCAGAGGGCGATGCCGGCGGTCCAGCCCTTGATATAGCAGCCGACAGCCATCAGGATCGTGAGCGGCAGGACGAGATAAAGCGTGCGGATCTTGAGCATCTTCGCGCCCTCCTTACAGTCCCATTTCCTGCTTGACCTCGCCGAAGCATTTCACGGCGAAGTCGAGATCCTCCTTCGTGTGGCCGGCGGAGATCTGCGTGCGCACACGGTCGCGTCCCTTGGGGACGACCGGATAGCAGAAGCCGACGACATACACGCCCTTTTCCAGCATCCGGCGCGCGAATTGGTTGGCCACCTTGGGATCATAGAGCATGACGGGCACGATGGGGTGCTCGCCGGGGAGCAGGTCAAAGCCGAGCTTTTCCATCTCGGCGCGGAAGTAGCGCGCGTTTTCATGCACCTTGTCGCGCAGGGCAGTGGACTCGGTGAGCATGTTGATCGTCTCGATCGTCGCCGCGCAGATGGCGGGGGCGAGGGAGTTGGAGAAAAGGTAGGGGCGGCTGCGCTGGCGCAGAAGATCGACGATCTCGCGTTTTGCGGCGGTGTAGCCGCCGGAGGCGCCGCCCATGGCCTTGCCGAACGTGCCGGTAAGGATGTCCACGCGGCCCATTACGCCGCAGAACTCGGGTGTGCCGCGTCCATGCTCGCCCATGAAGCCGACGGCGTGGCTGTCGTCGACCATCACCAGCGCGTCAAACTCCTCCGCAAGGTCGCAGATGCCGCGGAGGTTGGCAATATAGCCGTCCATGGAGAAAACGCCGTCGGTGGCAATGATGATCTTTTGGCAGCCCGATTCGCGCGCCGCGGTGAGCTGGGCGCGCAGATCGCCCATGTCGCTGTTGTGATAGCGGTAGCGGTGCGCCTTGCACAGGCGCACGCCGTCGATGATGCTCGCGTGGTTGAGCTCGTCGGAGATGACCGCGTCGTCTGCGCCGAGCAGTGTTTCAAACAATCCACCATTGGCATCGAAGCAGGAGGAGTAGAGGATCGCATCCTCCATGCCGACGAAGTCGGCGATCTTGCGCTCGAGCGTCTTGTGGATCTCCTGCGTGCCGCAGATGAAGCGCACGGAGGAAAGGCCGAAGCCCCACTCGTCATAGCTCTTCTTTGCCGCAGAGATCAGGCGCGGATGGTTGGAAAGGCCGAGGTAGTTGTTCGCGCACATGTTCACCACGCCGTGCGCGGCGGTGGTGTCGATGCGGCTTTTCTGAGGCGTCGTGATGATGCGTTCGTCCTTGTAGGTGCCCGCCTCGCGGATGGCAACGAGCTCGGCACGGTAGCTTTCGTAGGCTGACTTCATGGCGCGTTCCTCCTTATTTCTTCGTCCAGTCGAGAATGACCTTGCCGCTCATGCCGCTGTGCATGGCCTCAAAGCCCTTTTCAAACTCTGTGTAGTGGAAGCGGTGGGTGATGGCGGGGGTGAGATCCAGACCGCCCTGAACCATATAGCTCATCTGATGCCAGTTGTCCATTTTACGGCCATAGATGCCCTGAAGCGTCAGGCCCTTGCCGATGACTTCGTTCATGTCCATCTGGACCGGGCCGTTGCCAAGGCCGAGGAGGCTGATCTTGCCGCCGTTGCGCATCACGCCGATCATCTGGCGCAGCGCTGCGCCGGAGCCGGACATCTCAAAGCCGACGTCGAAGCCCTCGACAAGTCCCTGCTCCTTCATGGCAGCCGTCAGATCCTGTTTGGCGGAATTGATGGCCGCGTCCGCACCCATCTTTTTGGCCAGTCCCAGCCGGTAGTCGTTCAGGTCGGTGACGACCACACGCCGCGCACCCGCATATTTGGCGATGGCGATGGCGAGGATGCCGACAGGACCCGCGCCGGTGATAAGCACGTCCTCACCGACAAGGTTGAACATCAGTGCCGTGTGTGTCGCGTTGCCGACCGCGTCGAACATGGCGACCACATCCTCGTCAAGCGAGGGATCGATGAGAATGACGTTGCGCGCGGGGATGCAGACGTATTCGGCGAACGCGCCGTCGCGGTCCACGCCGACGCTTGTGGTGTTCTTGCACCACTGGATGTTGCCTGTGTGGCAGTTGCGGCAGTGGCCGCAGGTGATGTGGCCCTCGCCGGAAACGCGCTGGCCGACCGTAAGGCCTGTCACGCCTGCGCCGAGCTCGGCAATCTCACCGACATACTCGTGGCCGATAACCATGGGCGGCTTGACGTGCTGGGCCGACCACTCGTTCCAGTCGTAGATGTGCACATCCGTGCCGCAGATGGCGGTTTTGTGAATCTTGATGAGAACCTCGCCGGGGCCGGGAACGGGAACAGGGACCTGACGCAGCTCCAGACCGGGAGCTGCCGCGGGCTTGACGATCGCGTCCATCATGCGCATTGCTTTGTCCTCCATATAAAAACAAATATAATTGTTTTGTTCTTTCAACAAAGACAGTGTATGCTCTCGGCAGGGAAAAGTCAATCGTTTTTTTACATCTTACGGCAAGAGGGAGCGCAGCGTTTCGTCGTTCTCCCTCCGTATGCGTCATTCCAACTCGTCGAGCGTCATGGAGAAGCTTTCCATGCAGTGACCCATAAAATAGTCCAGCTCAGGCAGCGCCATCGCGTCAAGCGCAGCGCGTGTCTGCTCGGCGGCGCGGCGGAACTCCGCGTTGCCGGCCTTGAGCTCTTCCACGCACTTGATGTAGGCCGAGAGCTTGTCCGCCGCCTTGACGAGCGTGAGAATGTCCCTGTCCGCACATTCCAGCACCCGTGCATAGTCCGGCTTGAGCTCGTCCGGCAGCATGGAAAGCAGCCTGTCGCAGGCGACGGCCTCGACCTTTTTGTAGGCGTCGCGGATCTCGGGCGCGTAATATTTGATGGGGGTGGGCATGTCGCCGGTGATGATCTCGCTCGCGTCGTGGTAGAGTGCGGCGAGCGTGACCTGTCCCGCGTCGATATTCCCGCCGTACACGCGGTTTCGGATCACCGCAAGCGCGTGCGCGAGCACCGCGACCATGTGGCTGTGCTCCTGAATATTTTCAGAGAACGTGTTGCGCATGAGCGCCCAGCGGGTGATGTAGCGCATACGTGCGATATAAGCAAAAAAGTGACTTTTCATGCCCTCTCCTCGATCTCTCCGCGCAGGCCGTCGCCGTCCACGGCAGTGATGCGCACGGCTTGAATATTATTGTGCAGCCCCTTTGCATCAACCGTCACGGGCATATAGTTCGGCGCGTGGCCGACACTGCCCTCGCCCCTGTCCTGTTCAAAGAGAACAGGGAACACCCGGCCGACGCAGCGGGCGAGGTAGGCCTGATGCATTTTTTCTGCGACCACGGCGGCGCGCGCGGCGCGCTCCTCGCGCACGCTCATGTCTACCTGTGCCATCGCCGCAGCCTTCGTGCCGGGGCGGATGGAGTAGGGGAAGATGTGCATGGCGGCGAAACCGCATTTTTCGATGAAGGCGAGCGTCTGGGAAAACTCATCCTCCGTCTCCTCCGGAAAGCCGGTAATGAGGTCGGTGGTAATGGCGGGATCGTTAAAATACGCGCGCAGCAGCGTGACGGACTCGTAGTAGCGCGCGGTGTCGTATTTGCGGTTCATTCTTTTAAGCGTTGCGTCGCAGCCCGACTGCATGGAGAGATGAAAGTGCGGGCAGAGAGAGGGAAGCTTCGCCGCGCGCTCGCAGAAGTCGCGCGTCACGGTGCGCGGCTCGAGCGAGCCGAGCCGGATGCGCATGTCCCCGCCCTCACGGGCGATGAGCTCCAGCAGATCGATGAGGCTTGTTCCATCCTTGAAGTCGTGACCATAGGAAGAAATCTCGATGCCGGTGACCACAATCTCGCGGTAGCCTTGCGCGCGCAGGGCGCGCACCTGCTCTGCCGCCTTGTCCATCGGCAGCGAGCGCACCGGCCCGCGCGCAAAGGGAATGATGCAGTAGGTGCAGAAATTTACGCAGCCGTCCTCGACCTTGAGCATCGCGCGCGTGCGGTTGACCATGCCGCCGGCGGGCAGAATCTCGAATGCGCGGCGGCGCAGCGCGTCGTCGACGTCCGTGACGCTCTCGCGTGTTTTGGCAGTCTGTTCGAGAAGGTCGAGAAATTTTGCGCGGTCGTTTGTCCCCATGAGAAGATCGATGCCGAGCCCCTTGGCCTCCTCCTCGTGCGTCTGCACGTAGCAGCCGCAGGCGGCGACCACCGCGGTGGGGTTGCTTTTCTTCGCGCGCCGGACCATCTGGCGCGACTTTTTGTCGCTCACCGCCGTGACCGAGCAGGTGTTGATGATGTACGCGTCGGCGGGAGACTCAAAGTCCACCAACTCGTGTCCGCGCGCGGTCAACTCCTGTTCCATGGCCTGCGTTTCGTATTGATTCACCTTGCAGCCAAGGGTGTAAATGGCGATTTTCATGCTTTCTCCTTGCTTTTCGTGGTTTTCTGCGTATAATATATAATGTTTTGTATTTGATTGCAAGTGCAAAGAAAGGAATCGCTTTGCTATGATCTATCTCGATCACGCCGCCACCACGCCCGTTGCGCGCGAGGTGGCGGATACCATGTATGATGTGCTGCTCAACGGCAGCGGCAATCCCAGCTCACAGTATCCCTATGGCGCGGCCGCGAAAAAGCGTCTTGAGAGTGATCGTGCAATCATCGCCGCTGCGCTTGGATGCAAGAATGAAGAGCTTTATTTTACCTCCTGCGGCACGGAGAGCGACAACTGGGCCATCCGTCTCGCCGCGCATCAGAACCGCCGCGCGGGGCGTCATATCATCACCACTGCCGTCGAGCACAGTGCAGTGCTTGAGCCGTGCCGCCAGCTCGAGCAGGAGGGGTACTCCGTCACCTGTCTCGCGCCTGACCGGAACGGCAATATCACCGCACAGCAGATCGCGGACGCGCTGCGTGAGGACACGGTGCTCGTATCCGTGATGCTTGTCAACAACGAGACCGGCTGCGTTTTTCCGGTCGCTGAGGTCGCGCAGCTGCTCCGCATGCGCGGCTCGAAGGCGCTGCTGCACACCGACGCGGTGCAGGCATTTTTGAAGGTCCCCTTCCGCGCGGATACGCTGGGCGCGGATCTCATGTCCATCAGCGGACATAAGCTCAACGCGCCCAAGGGCGTGGGCGCGCTCTATATCGGCCCGCGCTGCCGCGCAGTGCGGCCGCTGCTTGCCGGCGGCGGACAGGAGCGCGGACTTCGCTCCGGCACCGAGGCCACCGCGCAGATCGCGGGCTTTGCCAAAGCCGTTGAGCTGCGGCTGGAGCATTATGAGGAAAAGCTTGCGCACATGGCGCAGATCAAACAGTATGCGCTGGAAAAGCTCCTTGCCATCGACGGCGTGGTGCGCATCGGAGACGGAACGGCGCCGCACATCCTCGCCGTCTCGCTCGTCGGCTATCCGAGCACGAATGTCGTCAACGACCTCGGCGCACAGGGCATCTGCATCTCCGCCGGCTCGGCCTGCCATCGCGGCAAGCTCAGCCATGTTTATGCCGCGATGAAGCTGGATAAAAAGACCGCCGCCGGTGTTCTGCGCGTGAGCTTCGCGCCTGAGACGACGAGGGAGGACATCGACACGCTGGTCTCCGCCCTCCGAACCCATAAGGAAACGCGCTTTCCCATGCTGTAATCTGACGTATCGTCATTTTTTCGAGGTCATTCATGTTTTCCTATCTCCATCAGCCCAAGGGCTTTTATAAGCGGCTTTTTCTGCTGGCTCTGCCGATCATCGTGCAGAACCTCATCACCACCTCGCTCGGTTTTCTTGATACCTTTATGGTCGGTCTGCTCGGCAGTGAGCAGATGTCCGCCGTCACGGTGGCGAATGTGCCGATCTTTATTGTTCAACTCGTCGTGTTCGGCCTGCAGAGCGGCTCGAGCGTGCTCATCAGCCAATACTGGGGGCGCGGCGACCGCGAGAGCATCAACCGCGTCATGGGCATCGGCTTTTTCATCGCCGGAAGCGTTTCGACGGTGTTCGCCCTCGTCATGGCCTGCGCGCCGCGCGGCGTGCTGCTGCTGGTGACGGATAATCTTGCCCTCGTTGAGATCGGTACGCCGTATATCCGCATCGTCGGCTTTTCCTACATCCTCAACTCTCTCTCGTCCATCTACATCGGCATGCAGCGCAGCATCGAAAATCCGCGCTTCGGCATGCTGGTGTTCGGCGCGTCGATGCTGTGCAATACCGTCGGCAACTACGTGCTCATTTTCGGCAAGTTCGGCCTGCCCGCACTCGGTGTGACCGGCGCGGCGGCGGCAACGCTGCTCTCGCGCGCGGTGGAGTTCGCGCTTGCCTTCGGCTATGCCTTCCGATGCCGGACGGTGCCGCTGCAATGGAATGCCATCCTGCATCCGGGCATGGCGATGTTTCGCCGCTTCCTGCGCTACAGCGCGCCGGTGCTGGCGAATGAAACAATCTGGGGCGTGGGCTATTCGATGATGACCGTCATCATGGGCCACATGGCCTCGAGCGGCGAGCTTATCGCCGCCTACACCGTGGCTGGCAACATCGACAAGCTCACCACCGCCGGCATCTTCGGCGTGGCAAACGCTGTCGCCGTCATCATCGGCAAGGAGATTGGCACCGGCAACCGTGACGGCGTATTCGACATCGGTCGGGCGCTGTGCTTCACGGCCTTCTGCTTCGGCACGGTGCTCGGCGCGACAGAGTTCGTGCTCTTCCTCACGGTGCTGCGGCCCTATGTCCTGCCGCTGTTCAAGCTTACCGCCGTGTCGGCGCGGCTGTGCACCATCATGGTGCTCTCCTACGCCGTTTCCATGCCGCTCCACGGCTATACCTCGACCATGATCATCGGCGTGCTGCGCGGCGGCGGGGATGTGCGTGCCTCACTCGTGCTGGACAATATCCCGCTTTGGTGTTTCACGCTGCCGACCATGTGCCTGCTGGGGCTGGTGCTGCGGGTGCCGAATGAGTGGTTCTGCCCCTGTGTGATGATCGAGCATGTGGTCAAGATGCCGCTGGGGCTCTGGCGTGTTCGCAGTGGGAAATGGGTGCATGACATCACAAGGACGGATTAGAAAGAAAAGAGAAGGGATCCTTCGGATCCCTTCTCTTTTTGTTTGCTGTTCGGTTCGTTATGAACGGAGACGACCTGCCGGACATTTTACATTTCCACGGTGATATTGTCGGTGCCGTGCTGTTCAAATTCGCCTAAGTACACATCCATACGTTCACGCAGCTCGTCGTAATTCTCGGGTGTGGGCGCGTCGGAGTCCATGTCACGCAGTGCAAGCTCCTGCGCGAGGATCTCGAAGAACATCGTGTCCTCGTAGGCCAGAATGGCCTCGTGGATGCCGCCTTCGGCAAAGGCGCGCGAGGGGATCAGCTCACCCTGATAGACCTCAACGAGCGGCACCATGCCGTGACTGACACAGTTGGAGAACACGGCGCTCTCCACCTCGTCATACTCGCTGATGCGGTCGTTGCCGCGCGTGGAGTTGAGCACCCAGTTGCCGATGTATACCAGATCAAGAAGCCGGCGGAATTGTTTTTGTGTTAATTCGATCTTCATTTCACGCCTCCTGAAGGAAAGAGATCTCATATTTTTATGATGATAGCACACTCTGCAATAAAATGCTATAGAAAAAACAGGGAAGAGAAGGAAAAAACGCTTGTGCTCATTGTGGAAAATATAGTAAAATAGAAAAGAAAACAGTTGGTAAGACAGCAGAAGAACCAACGAATGGGGGAGAAACAAATGGAACGGAGAGTATCGGTCCGCATGCTCAGTGAGCAGCGCTGCCCTGGCATGGAGACCGAGCGCAGCGAGGTGCACACCAGCGGAACGCTTGCGCCCGAGGACGGCGGCTGGCGGCTGCGTTACGACGAGGATGCCGCCGGAGCGGCACACACGAGCATGCTCGCCGGGGAAGAGCGTATCACGCTCCGCCGCTGCGGTGCCGTGAGGGCTGAGATGGTCTTTGCCGAGGGAGAGCGCCACACAACAATATATGAGCTGGCCTTCGGCTCCTTGCCGCTCGATATCCTCACCGAACGGCTCGACGTGCAGCTGGACGGGGAGGGCGGAACGGTGGATCTGCGCTATCGGATCGAGGCGCAGGGAAGACCTGTGAGCGATAACCGCCTGCTCCTTGAGGTGGTCTGCATCGAAGAATGAGGAAAACGGTCGGGGGATTCTACCAAAAGGACAAAGAAATGCCTGCCGCCGTGGACATTCTGCCAGAATCAACGAAAAAAACAGGTGAAAAGACCCAAAAGAACCGATGATATAGGACGATATGCACAACAAAAATGAAGATGCATCCATATGTTTTGTGACTGGCATATAAATTCGAGATGTGACTGGCACTTGCGATACCGTTCAAATCATATAAAGTGTAAGTGACGACGGAATGACCAAAAAATTGGGAGAAGGAAACCTGTTTTTTGGATCACGCGTCAGTATTTTGAAAAGGAGAGAGAAAAGTGGAAAACAAAGGTAAACTCAAGGCAATGTTCCTCATTCCCTCGATCATTGGCGTTATTCTCTTTATGATCCCAGTCAAAAATGCGGACGGCGACTGGACGGTCGTGGTCAAGATCATCGCAGATATCATTGCGGGTGCCATTGGCGGTTTCCTGCCGCTGCTGTGTGTCATCATTCTGACTGTTTCCGCGATCATGTGCCTTGTGGCGCTTGCCAAGCCCAAATTCATCATGGACAGTCCCATCCTCAAGGAGTGCTTTGCCTGCAATCCCATCTGGGTCGTCATCCGTGTGCTGGCAGCCATCTTTGCGTGGCTGACCTACCTCGGCGTGGGCTCCGAGGGCACCAGTCTTGTGAGCCTCATCACCAGCGGCGATCAGGGCGGCTTTGTACTCTACGATCTGCTCACCACCCTCGTTATCATCTTTGTCATTGCGGCAATGCTGCTGCCTCTCCTGCTCGACTTCGGCCTGCTTGAGTTTGTCGGCGCAAAGCTCACCAAGGTTATGCGTCCGCTCTTCAAGGTTCCCGGTCGTGCGGCGGTCGACTGCATCACCTCTTGGATCGGTGACGGCACCCTCGGCGTCATGCTCACATGCAACCAGTATGAGGGCGGCTACTACACTGCCAAGGAAGCGAGTATCATTGCAACGCTCTTCTCCGCCGTCTCCATCACCTTCACCCTCGTCGTGCTCGATACGGTCGGTATGCTCGACAAGTTTGGCATCTACTATCTGATCGTCTGCCTCGTCGGTATTATCTGCGCCATCATTTGCCCCTATCTCTATCCTCTGCGCAAGAAGCCGGACACCTATCTTGTTCCCGGCAAGGCCGCTCCCGACACCCTGCCCGAGGGCTACAAGAACTCCACTGAGTATGGCATGGATCTCGCGCTCAAGCGCGTTGCCCAGCACAAGGGCATCGGCGAGTTCTTCGCCAGCGGAGCCAAAAACGCTTGCAGCATGTGGTTCGGCGTTCTGCCAACCGTTATGGCTGTCGGTACCGTTGCTCTGATCCTTGCCAACCACACTCCAATCTTTGCATGGCTGGGTCTTCCTTTCAAGCCCCTGTTGGAGCTCCTCGGCGTGCCCGAGGCCGGTGCGGTCGCCTCCACGATGATCGTCGGCTTTACCGATATGCTCACACCTGCGATCCTGATTGCCGAGTGCACCAGCGAGATGGCTCGCTTCATCGTCGCGGTCGTCTCCGTCACGCAGGTGCTCTACCTCTCCGAGGTCGGCGGCCTGATCCTCGGCTCCAAGCTGCCCCTGAACCTGTGGGAGCTGTTCGTGATCTTCCTGGAGAGAACCATCATCAGCATTCTGATCGTCTGCCCCATTGCGCACCTTCTGTTCTAAAGCGGGCGGCGTACCCGATCGACTTTACATAGCGTAGTTTATGAGAGCCGGAGCCGCCGTACAGGCGTCTCCGGCTTTCGTTCATTCCAAACCGGAATGTGGTATGATAAAACAAAAAGGAAAGGAGCGGCGGGAATGGAGATCAGGGTGGATAAGCAGAGTAAGATCGCGGTCTATCTTCAGATCACGGATCAGCTCAAATCGCAGATCATGCACGGTGTTCTGCCTGCCGGCAGTGTACTGCCTTCGGAGCGCGGTCTTGCGCAGATGCTTGGCGTGCACCGCAATACGGTCGTCAAGGCATACAGTGAGCTCAAGTCGGACGCGTGGATCGAATCCCGTCAGGGGATCGGCTACGTGGTCACCTCGCCGCTCGCAGCGGAAAACGGTGGGGGAGAGGCAGGCGAGAGCGCGGGGCGGGGCAACAAGCGCGTGAACTGGATCAATGAGATCAAGGACCGCTATCTTGATATGGAAAAGACCTTTGACGATCTGTTCCAGCGCTTCACCGACGAGAGCAAGTATTCGCTCGGCAGCGGAATGTCGTCCTGTGAGGTGTTCCGGCCCGAACAGGTGGCGCGGGATATCGCACCGCTGATGACGCAGACAGGCCGATGCCAGTATTTCTACAGTCCCTATAAAGGAGATAAGTTCCTGCGCCAGAAGCTGGTGTCTTTCCTCGGCATGAAGGGGATCAAGGCATCAACCGGTGAAATTCAGATTCTCTCGGAGACGAATCAGGCAATGGACTTTGTCGTCACGCTTTTGGTTCAGCCGGGTGACAGCGTGGTCATGGAGGAGCCTGTCCATCCGGATATGTACCGTGCGATGGAGCTGGCCGGCGCAAGGATACTCACCGTTCCGGTGGATGAGAATGGGATGCGCTGCGATCTGCTGGAAAAGTTGGTCGAGCACAAGCGTCCGCGCCTGATCTTTGTCAACTCCAGCTTCCACGATCCCACGGGCAATATTCTCTCGCTTGAGCGACGCAAAAAGATCGTCGAGCTCTCCAATACCTACCGCATTCCCATTGTTGAGGAGGACGCGGCGAGCGAACTGGTCTATGAGGGGCAGAAGTTGCCGCCGATCAAGGCATTTGATACGCTGGAAAATGTGATCTACATTTACTCCTTTTCGCTGACCTTCGTGACCGGATTGAGCATTGCCGTCGTTGTGGCAGACGCCGACGTGATCCGAAGCCTGAGCTATCTGGTATCGGTGCGCCTGATGGCCTCCGACTGGATGACACAGAAACTGCTGGGAAAATATCTGGACGACGGCACGTATTACAAGGCGCTCGACCGCTTCCGCGCCGACTACAGCCGCAAGCAGCAGCTTGTGTGCGAAAAGCTTGACGAAATGGCGTCGCTTGGCGTGAGTTATGTGCGCCCGCGCGGCGGTGTGTACATTTGGTGCCGCCTGCCAGATGGGGTGGACAGCAAGCAGTTTATCAACAAGGCGTACAATATGGGTCTGATCCTGATTCCCGGCTATGTGTTCTACCCATTCAAGAACGGCGGGCGCAATTATGTCCGCATCAACTATTCTTATGAGTCGGACGGGCGCCTGCTCGCTGGCATGGAGCTCTTCCACACCGCGCTCGAGCAGAGCCTGCGGGAGGCAACTGGCACATGAAAAACGCAAAAAGCTGATACTTACATTTTTCACGCATCGTAGTATACTGAATTTAGTGAAACGCTATGAACATGTAGCGCGTCGAGGAAAATAAATTGTCCATAATGAATAAAATAACGACACTCCTTGGCAGACAAATTCAAACCGCTGGGCGGCGCGGAACGGCGCCGCCGTCATGGGAAAGGAGCCAATATGTACCCCGGAATCCATAATTTTTCCGAGATCGGAAAGCTCAACAAGGTCCTGCTGCACCGTCCGGGACGCGAGCTCGAGGCACTCACACCCTCTACGCTCGGCCGTCTGCTGTTCGATGATATTCCCTACCTCAAGATCGCGCAGGAAGAGCACGATAATTTTGCCCGTGTACTGCGCGAAAATGGCGTTGAGGTCGTTTATTATGTCGACGAGGTCGCCAAGGCCATTGCCGATCCCGCTCGTCAAATCCAGTTGGTGAATGATTTCCTCAACATCAGTAAGATCCATGCCAAGGGCCTCCGTGCGTCCATGACGAGCTATTTGCTCAACATGCCGCCCAAGCAGATGGTCGCCGAGCTGATTGCCGGCATCAAGCGCTGTGAGGTTGCGACCAAGGAAGCGACGTCCCTCATGGATCTGGTCGAAGACGACTATCCGTTCGTTTCCGACCCGATGCCGAACCTTTACTTTACCCGCGACCCCGGCGCCTGCGTGGGCGAAGGCATCAATATCCACCGCATGCACACGCCGGCCCGCAAGCGCGAGAGCCTGCTGCTCAAGTACATGTATCTCTACAACCGCGACTTTGCCACGGTGGAGAACAAGCAGTGGTACGACCTTTCCGACAGCTATTCCATCGAGGGCGGCGATGTGCTCGTGCTCTCCAAGGACATCGTGGCGGTCGGTCTGTCCGAGCGCACCACCGTTTCCGGTGCGGAGACCTTTGCCCGCAATCTGCTGCAAAATTCCAGCTTTAAGAAGGTGCTGGCATTTGACATTCCCGAGACGCGTGCGTTCATGCACCTCGACACGGTGTTTACGATGGTCGATTATGATAAGTTCACCATTCATCCGGAAATCGAGGGCCCATTGAGCGTTTACGAAATGACGCTTGACGAACATGGCGAGCTGAAATTCGGCGCGCTCAAGGAAGAGCTCAAGGATATTCTGGCTCTTGAGCTCAAACTGCCCTCGGTCGATCTGATCCGCTGCGGCGGCGGTGATTTGCTGGCGGCGCAGCGCGAGCAGTGGAATGACGGTTCGAACACGCTCTGCATCGCGCCTGGCCGTGTCATCACCTATGACCGAAACTACGTGACCAACGATCTGCTGGCCAAGCATGGTCTGGATGTTATCACCATTGCTTCTGCGGAGCTTTCCCGCGGCCGCGGCGGCCCGCGCTGCATGTCCTGCCCTGTCAACCGCGACGACCTGTAAGACGCAGAGCAGCCTGATGTTGTAAAGATAAACGGTGGCAGCACGGTTGTGTTGCCGCCGTTTGCTTTGCTCGCACTGCATAAGTTACCGGATAGGGGAGAGGTTGACGGTATAATCAAACAAAAATAGTAAAATTTTTGAAAAAGAGCTTGCATTTTTTGTTTTGAAGTGCTATACTATATATGTTGTCTGAAAGGACATGCGCCGTTAGCTCAGCTGGATAGAGCGTCTGGCTACGGACCAGAAGGCCGGGGGTTCGAATCCCTCACGGCGTACCAAAAGTCCTCGAAATCGTCTGATTTCGAGGACTTTTGCTTTTCATAAGTTCCGTTTTTTGAGTACCGCTTTTTCCTGACCCAAACGCTGACCCCAACGGGAGCTAAACTGTACCCAAGAAAATGGACAC
>JAXYYF010000112.1:0-8758 GCA_037419475.1 bacterium | reverse complement strand
CAGAACAGGAAAACACGCAGGCTGCCGACCATGGGACATGACGGCGGCCATGTTGGCTTGTCAAAATTAGACAAAACAAGAAGTGAAAAATTGTGCGCATTTAATGCTTGACTTTTGCTGCGAAGTTCATATTTTCCGTCCCTCATACTTTGGGTGGATTTACATTTTTAAGCAGAGCTGGTATACTTACCTTAAAATACAATGCCCCTCGTGATATCAAAACGGCGGGCGGGGAGGAGAAAGACCGTGACGGCTCCTGTGATCGTTCGGCCGCTCGTGAGGGAGCGCTTTGAAAAGACCATGGAATACGGACGTGTGCTGCTGATGAGCGCGCCGTGCGGCTTCGGCAAAAGCACGCTGGCGGACGCCTTGCTTTCCGGCCGCAGTGTCTGCCGTTGCAGTGCAGGCGATCCGGGCTTTACGCTGCCCGCAGCTGATGCGGGATGGGACGTCCTGCTGCTCGACGATCTTCAGCTTTTGCAGGAGAATGACCGGCAGGCGCTGTGCGAGCTGATCCGCACCGAGCCGGAGCGGCGGTTTGTTCTGCTCACCCGCGGCGCGCCGCCGGGCTGGCTTGCGGCGTTCCAGTATGCAGGCGTGATGAATGTACTTGATGCGGACGATCTGCTTTTTGACCGCGAGGATATTCGCCGGCTGTTTGACGGTTGCGGTGTGCCGGTGACGGATGCAGATGTCAACGGCATCCTCAAGGAGTCCATCGGCTATCCGCTGGGCGTTGTCATCACGGCGAAATTCATGGCGGGCGGAAAGCCCTTTGGCCCAGCGGTCGTGGCGCAGGCGTTTCACGAGGTTTTCCTCTATTTTGAAACGGCAATCTACCTCCGCTTTGACCTGCCGATCCGCCGGTTTCTTCTCGAGCTTGCGCCTTTTGAAAGCTTTGATCTGAAAATGGCCCGCATGGTCAGCGGAGACAATAACGCCGGAGCGCTGCTCGACTGGCTGCGGCGCAATACGACCATGCTCCGCTATGATGATATCCGCCGGATCCATTTCTGGCCGCAGTTCCGCTCGTTCCTGCTCTGGGAGCTGGATCACGAGTACACCGACGAAAAGCGCCGGGCGCTCTTCAGCCGCGGCGGACTGTACTATGAGCTGTGCGAGGATTACCCACATGCGCTCGACTGCTACGTCAGAAGCGGCGATCACTCCAAAGTGTCGGAGCTTTTGATCCGCAATGCCGAGCTGCACCCCGGAATGGGACATTATGGCGAGATGGAGAAGTATTACCGCAGCCTGCCGGAGGAGGAGATATTGACCTCTCCCGCGCTTATGCAGGGCATGAGCATGCTCTGCGCGCTTTCGATGGATTACGAGGGCTCCGAGCGCTGGTATCAGGCACTGGTGGCCTTTGCGGACCGCTGCGCGCGGCAGGATGCCGCGCGTGCACAGGCGCACAGCCGCATTGCGTGGCTGGACATTTCGCTGCCGCAGCGCGGTGTCGGCAGTCTGATCGAGACGATCCCGGCAGTGTTTCGGCTGATGCATGAGCGCAAGCTGCGCCTGCCTGCATTTTCCGTGACGAGTACTCTGCCAAGCATTATGAACGGCGGCAAGGATTTTTCCGATTGGAGCAAAAAGGACGACTTTCTTTATAAAACGCTCCGTGCACCGGTCGAAGCCGTCCTCGGCCGCGACGGCGTGTGTCTGGCCGACTGCGCCATTGCCGAGAGCAAGTTTGAAAAAGGCGGGGACATCACTGCACGGATGCTTGCGCTGATGCCGCGCCTTGTTGAGATCCAGCGCAGCGGGACGCCGGACATCGAGTTTGCTGTGGTCGGACTGCTGGTACGGAGCCAGTTGGATGCGGGAAATGCCGCCGACGCGCGGCGCACGCTTGAAACGCTGCGCGCCCGCTTTGACGACGAGGACGCGAAGCGGCGCTTTCTTCCGAATATCGACGCGATGCTCTGCCGCGTCGCGCTCCACATGGGCGATCTGGATGGGGCGGACGCATGGTATCGGGAAAAGGCGCCGCGCGATACGCTGAGCGTCAACGTCCTGCGGCGCTACCAGTATGTTACGCAGGCCATGGTCGAGCTGGCGGAAAACCGCCCGGATGCGGCGCTGCTCACTTTTGCACCGCTGGAGACGTACTGCCGCGAGTGTGCGCGGCATATCGACGGCATCCATCTGCATGTGCTGCGCGCGATTGCACTTCGACGGCAGAAGAAGGAGGCATGGCGCGGGGAACTTGGACAGGCACTGGCGGAAGCGGCGGAATATGATTTCGTCCGCACGCTGAGCATGTACGGCGCGGCGCTGCTGCCGCTGTTGGAGGAGTGGGATGCGGCGGAGGAGCAGCACTGGTTCCGGCGTGTACTGGCTGCCGTTCGCATGCAGGCGGCGAATTATCCGGATTTTCTCCGGCCGCTGCTGCCGCCCGGCGAGGCGCTGACCGCCGCGGAGCTGCAAGTCCTGCGGCTCATGTGCGCCGACAAGAGCAACGCTGAGATCGGCGCGATTTTGAATATTAAGCTGGCAACGGTGAAAACGCATGTCAGCCATATTCTCGATAAGCATGGCGTCAAGCGGCGCAGCGAGGCGAAAACCGCCGCGCAGAAGCTCTGGTTGATCCCGAGAGAACCGTGAAAAAGTGGAGGGACAGCTCAAAGGCTGTCCCTCCACTTTTCATATGAACTCATGCGTCGCATGGCGCGTCCTCGAGCAGCAGCTGACGCAGCTGCCTGGCCGCGATGCTCAGCGGCTGAGCCTTACGCTGGAAGAGGTAAAGGCTGCGCAGCGGGATGGGAGTTTCCAGCGTGAGCGGATAGATGCCTGTCTGCTCGGACGTACCGTAGAGCATCTCGCGCGGCACAAAGCCAATGCCGAGATCACTCTGCACCACGGGAAGCACCTGCGCGGTCGTCTCCACCTCGACGTCGGGGCTGAACGTCAGGTCGTTCTGCAAGAAAAGGTCGGCGTAAAAATCGTGCGAGGACGTGCCTTCGATCAGGCTGATGATGGGATATTCGGCAAGGCGGCGCAGAGATACCGGTTTCTCCGCCAGTTCGGCAAACGCCGGCCCGCAGATGGGGATTTCCCGGATCTCACCGATCTTCTGCGCGCTGAGGGTATCCGGCACGGCGGCGCCCTCTGCGGCAACGGCGAGATCGACCAGACCGTCCTGTACGGCGGCGATACCCTGTGCGGCGGAGCGGTTGGTCAGACAGAGACGGACGTGGGGGTATTCCCGCCGGTAGCGCGCGAGCGCGTGCAGCAGCCGCCCCTGAAGCGCGAGACTGCTTGCGGCGATGTGGAGAATGCCCCCCTGAAGGCTCTGGTCGGAGAGCAGCTCCTGCTCGCCGGCTTCGATACTCTTGAAGGCGAGGGAGATGTGCGCGTACAGCTTCTCGCCCTCAGGCGTCAGGCGCACGCCCTGCGGCGAGCGGGAGAAGAGCGCGCAGTGCAGCTCGGATTCCAGACGGCGGATGATGCGTGTCACATTCGGCTGATTATTGTAAAGCGCGGCGGCGGCCTGAGAAAAGCTTTTGTATTTGGCTGCGTAGTAGAAAACGCGGTAGCTGTCATAGCTGATGTTCATGTTGGAGCTCCTTTGGGTGTACTGCCGCGGGGCGGACAGGTACTTATTACATTACAATATATTGTATCAAAAGCGGCGCGGCGGCGCAAGGCTGTCCTTCACACGAGAAAAAGGACGATAAAAAGCTTGATGGAAACGAAACGTGCATTCCCCACGCCGCAAAGTGCCGTGGGGCGGAGAAAAATCGCACGTCATAGCAAAATGATATACCCTCCATGTCAAGAAAGTATTTTCTTTCTCTCGAATAGGCCGCTATAATGCACCAGTTGTACGGAACAAATCAGTATGGAGGAATATCATGATTGCACAGATCATTGCTATTTGCATTTTTCTCGGCATGTTTCTGCTGATCATTCTGGATAAGTTTGAACGGCACTACATTACGCTCGGAAGCGGTGCACTTGTACTGACGCTGGTGTTCGGTGTCTGCATGCGCTCGATGAGCGCGATATGGCAGACATTGAACCTGAATGCGTTTTTTGCGCGCGGCTTCTGGTACGGCGCGAGCGAGGAGAGCACATCCGGCATCAACTGGTCGACGATCCTGTTCATTGCCGGTATGATGGTCATGGTCGAGGGACTCGGCAAGGCAGGCTTTTTCCGCTGGCTGTGCCTGACGCTGGCCAAGCTCGTGCACTACCGCACCGTACCGCTGCTCATCTGCTTCATGTCGCTCTCGGCCTTCCTTTCCATGTTCATCGACAGCATCACGGTCGTGCTCTTTCTGGCCACCGTTACGCTGGAGCTGGCACAGACCATGAAATTTGATCCAGTGCCGATGATCCTCTCGGAGATCTTCTGCGCCAACCTCGGCGGTGCGGCGACCATGTGCGGCGATCCGCCGAACATCATCATCGGCACCTCGCTGGGCTACACGTTCTTTGACTTCATTGGAAATACCGGCGCGGTCGTGGCAATCTGCTTCGTGCTCATGCTCGTCTATTTCACGCTCTGCTTCCGCAAGGAGCTTCTGCGCGCCGAGCGTGAGAACGGCGGGCCGGTTACCTGCCCGGAGCCGTCCACGGCCGTTACGAACCGCGCGGCGTTCCTTTCAAGTGCGGCGGTGTTCCTGCTGGCGGTCGTGCTGCTCGTCACGCACGCACAGACCGAACTGTCCGTCGCGTGCATCGGTGTGATCGTCGCGGCGCTGACGCTGCTCGTTTCGGGCTTGACCAGCGGAAAAAAAACTGTTATAGAAATAATCAAGGGCGTAGATTATAAGACACTGCTGTTTTTCGTCGGCTTGTTTGTGTCCGTCGCGGGCCTTGAAGAGACCGGCGTGCTGGAGGTCATTGCGAACTTCATCACCTCTGTCAGCGGCGGCAGCGCGGCAGTCATTGTGGTCATCATCCTGTGGGTGTCCGCTGTCACCAGTGCATTTGTCGACAATATCCCCTTTGCCGCAACAATGATCCCGGTCATCCGCGCGATCGCGGCATCGGAAGGCATGGACATCGGCGTGCTGGCGTGGGCGCTCTCCCTTGGCACGGATCTCGGCGGCAACGCGACGCCCATCGGCGCGAGCGCCAACGTGGTCGGCACCTCCGTTTCGGCCAAGGGCGGCTATCCCATCGGCTGGGGTCGTTACTGCCGCTACTGTGTGCCTGCGACGGTCTTGGTCATGGCGGTGTCCACGGCCTATCTGTTCCTGCGCTATCTGTAAAGAAAAGAAAGGGTGTGCAGTTCTATGAAAAAACAGATCATTATTACCGTCGGCCGTGAGCACGGCAGCGCCGGCCATTACATTGCGGACATGATCGCCAAGGAGCTCGGCATCAAGCTCTACGATAAGGATTCGATCAAGAAGGAGATCGTCTCTGAGGGCTATAGCGAAGAGTTGGTCCATACGATGGACGAAAAGCCGGTCAACTTCTTTGCTTCCCGCCGCATTGGAAAGTTTTCCAACTCGCTGGAGGTCAATGTGGCGGAGAAGACTTTCGACATGCTGCGCCAGAAGGCCGCGAGCGGTGAGAGTTTTATCATCGTCGGCCGCTGCGGCGATCAGGTGCTGCGGGACAATCCGAATTCACTGAGTATTTTCATCTGCGGGAACCAGCCGGCCAAGCTTCAGCGCGTGATGGAAAAGCGCGGGCTGGACGCGGAGAAGGCAATCGAAGAGATCCGGGAGGTCGACCGTTCCCGCAAGAACTATCATAACTATTACTGCGACACGAAGTGGGGCGACGCGCGCGGCTATGATATGACCGTCAAGAGCGATGTGCTCGGCTATGAGGCGACGGCGAAAATGCTGGTGCGCTACATCCGCGACTTCATGGAGCAGGATTGAGAGAGAACGACAAATGCAGAAGGAGGAACGGCTTTGCCGTTCCTCCTTCTGCATTCGGTATATTGGAGCTCACCAAGCGGCGACGGTGCCGTCGCAGCGCGGCTCTGTGCCGGCGGCATAGACGCCGTTTTCGCACTTCCAGATGATCTGGCCGCGGCCCATGCTCAGCCGGTCGCTGACGACCTCGACCTCGTGGCCCATTGCGCGCAGCTCGTCGGCGATCGCCTCTCCGGCCTCTGATTCAAGCTGAAGCTTTTTTCCGCCAATCCACTGGATGCGCGGCGCGTCGAGCGCCTCCTGCGGATTCATGTGGTAGTCGAGCGTGTTGACAATGACCTCGGTCTGCCCCTGCGGCTGCATGAACGCGCCCATCACGCCGAATGGGCCGACCGCCGCGCCGTCTTTGAGCAGAAAGCCGGGGATGATGGTGTGATAGGACTTCTTGCCGCCGGCGAGGCAGTTGTCGCTTTTCGGATCGAGAGAGAAGTTCGCGCCGCGGTTCTGGAGCGAGATTGCCGTGCCGGGGATAGTGATGCCGGCACCGAAGCAGTCGTAGTTGCTCTGGATGAACGAGACCATGTTCCCCTCCGCGTCGGCGGTGCAGAGATAGATCGTGCCGCCGCAGCGCGGCTCGCCCGGCTCGGGCGTGAGTGCGCGGTCAGTGATGAGCGCACGGCGGGAGGCAAGGTAGGCGGGATCGAGCAGCTCACGCACCTTGGTTTTCATATAGCGCGGGTCGGCAACGTAGGTTTTTGTGTCGGCGAAGGCGAGCTTGATCGCCTCCATCACCTTATGGTAATGCTCCGCGCTCTCACGCGCTTCGGGCATGCGCAGACCGTTGAGAATACCAAGCGCCATGAGCACCGTGATGCCGTGGCCGTTTGGCGGGATCTCGCAGACGGTGTAATTGCGGTAGTCCTGTGTGATCGGCTCGACCCACTCGGCATGGTAATTGCGGAAATCATCCTCGCAGAAGTAGCCGCCGGTTTCGTGGGAAAAGGCGACGATTTTTTCCATCAGTGCGCCGCGGTAATAGCTCTCGCAGTGCGTTTCGGCAAGCTCGCGCATCGTGGCGGCATATTCGGGACAGCGGAACATCTCACCCGCGCGGTAAGGCGTGCCGTCCGGCTTCATAAACAGCTTCCACCAGTATTCGTGCGGTGCGGGATCCTTTTCCATCGCCTTGGCGATGCGCTGGCTGTCGATCTTCCACGGACGCGAGATGTTCGTGGGAACAGGGAAGCCCTCCTCGGCATAGCGGATGGCGGGCGCGAACAGCTGATCGAGCGGCATGGTGCCGAAGCGCTCGTTGAGCGCGGCCCATCCGGCAGGCGCGCCGGGAATCATCGTCGGGATCCAGCCCTCTGTAGGCATTTTGGTATAGCCCATCGCGTGCACCTTTTCCGCGCTGAGAGACATGGGGGCGACGCCGCTGGCGTTGAGTCCATACAGCTTTTTCTCGCGCTCGATCCACACGAGGGCGAAGCAGTCGGAGCCGAGTCCGTTGCCGGTCGGCTCGAGCAGAGGCATGGCGGCGCCCATGGCGACGGCGGCGTCTACGGCGTTGCCGCCGGCCTTGAGGATCTCAAGACCGACCTGAGCGCCGAACGGTACAGAGGTACAGGCGACGCCGTTTCTGGCGTAAACGGTGTTGCGCTGGGAGGCGTAGCGGTGGGAGAGCGGATCGAATTGCGGCATGAGCGTTTCCTCCTGATAAAGTTTCGGGGTTCTGCCGGCCGGCAGGCGCCACAGCCTGCGCGGGCGGATGATACTGTTATTATAGCAGAGTGAAACGGAGTGGACAAGAGAAAACGCCGAAAATGAGATAAACCTTGCCTGAGCGAAATTTCTGTGTTATGATAAATTCGCTCTGAAAATGGGCAAAGGCGCTGATCGCGCTTTCGGGTGGAGATACATTAGATAAAGACATCGGAGAATGGAGTACACATGCGAAAAAAATGGCTCCTGATCGCGGCGCTGGCGATTTTGCTGATCGTTATGCTTGTGACGCGGTGTGGGAAAAAAGATAAGACGGCAGATACTGACGTACAATTACCCGACGCGGCCAAGCAGCCGGTCAGTATGTCCGGAAGTGAAAAGGCGCTCGGTGTCGTAACGGCACAGCCGGACGGACGGGGGATTGAGATCACGGTCGACCGGAACGGAGAGAGCGTTGTCTATGCCTTTTCTGATATTAATATTGACAGCTGGTTCGTCGATGCGGTGAACTATACCGTGTCGAACGGTTTGATGAGCGGCGTGGACGACGGCAGCGGTGAGAGTCTGTTTCATCCTGATTACGGCATGACGCGGGCACAGCTTGCAATGATCCTCTATCGCTTTGCCGGCGGCGAGCCGGTGGAGCCGAAGCACAGCTACAGCGATGTGCCGGACTATGAGTGGTATTACGACTGCGTCAACTGGGCGGACGCACAGGGCCTGATCACGCCGTCGGGCGAGGACAGCTTTGGCGTGAACGAATATTGTTCGTGTGAGGAGGTGCTCGTTATTCTGCACCGTCTCACCGGCAGTCCGGCCTCCACAGCCTCGCTTGAGGGCTATCCCTATGCGCCGAAGGTGTCGGAGAGCGGAATAAACGCTGTTCGCTGGGCGTGGGAAAAGGGATTGATCGCAGAGGATGAATGCGTCTGGTATCCGACACAGGCGATTTCCCGCGCGCAGATCGCTCTTTTGCTCATGCGGTACGACCGCCTGATCGGTTCGCCCTCCATAGAGAATTGAATAAGATAAAGAAGCGGCACAGGTTTCTCTGTGCCGCTTTTTTGCACGGAGAAGGGCAGCTCCATGTGTCGGTTCTGCCATTTTTGACAGTAATAGCCAATATAAGGAGGCATGATTAAGCGGTTTCGACAGAAAAGGGGAAAGAGAAGAAATAAGGCTTGCAAAGG
>JAXYYF010000111.1:0-3031 GCA_037419475.1 bacterium | reverse complement strand
TGGACGGAAAGCGAGCTGATGGACACGGATCTGCTTTATGCTTTGAGCCTCATTGTTATCAAAGAAAAAATTGAAAACTCGCCCCGCCTGACACCGATTGATCAGGCGGGCTTTTTCTAGGTAAGGAGGGAGAGAGACTGTGGCAAAGGGTGAAACTGTAGCGGCGCTCTATACCAAGCTGGGGCTTGACCTGTCGTCCCTTTCAAGCGACTTTGCCCTGGCAGGAAAGACGGTAGACCAGGCGATCAGCCGGATCAACCATGAGAACAAAAAGATACGCATTGAGGCGGACATCGACCTTTCCAAGCTGGACGGAGCCAAGAACAAGGCGAAATCCATAGATACAAGGGAGCAGGCGCTTATCCGCCAGCTTGACCTCCAGCGGCAGAAAATCAGGCTGGTCGCTGCGGCTTACCGGGAAATGGTCCAGGCGAAGGGCGCGGACAGCGCAGCGAGTGCCCGCCTTGAAACAAGGCTCCTGAATGAACGGAAAGCCTATGCCAATCTTGAAGTACAGCTGCGCGCTGTAAGAAAGGAGCGGTCTGCCCAGACCTCGATCGCCGGACGCATGGTAAACAGCGTTGCCAATGGCGCAGGCGCCATGTCGGTCCTGGCACAGGGTGCAGGCGACCTTGGCCTTCTTGGCTTCATGTCCGGCCCCATCGGAAAAGCGGTCGGCGTCACGACAGCGGTCAGTGCGGGGCTTATCGCCATGGCCAGAAGTGCCATGACCGCTGGAAACAACATTTATGGTCTTGCGCAGAGGATGCATACCACGAATGCAGAAGCCGCCAGAATGAACATGGTATTCAAACTGGCAGGAGCGGATGCAAGGGCTGCCGTTCCTGCCATCATCCGTCTGGACAAGGCCATACAGAGCGCAGGGGAAGACGGCAATGATACAACGCGGCTTCTGTCTGCCTTTGGGGTTGTGATGAAGGATTCTGCCGGAAACCTGCTCCCGGTCAATCAGCAGCTGACTGCCCTTGCCAAAGGCTACAGGAATGCCGCAGCGGCCGGACTTGAAAGCGAGTTCGTTTCCCAGCTCCTGGGGGCCCGCGGGGCTGAGCTTGTGCCTGTTCTGAAAGACATGGCAGAGCTCCAGGAACGGGCGGCCAAAATACCTACCACTGGGCTTCTCAACCCGGATGAAGCACACAGGATGAACATGGAATGGAACGAGATGAAAGTCTCCATGGGACAGCTCTCCGGTGCTATCGGGGCGGCCTTCATGCCTGTCGTTTCTGATCTGATGCCGGACATCAATGAAGCCATTGAAACACTCGTGAAGGGTATCAAGGACAACAAGTCGGATATAGAGTCCGTGGTAAAGACCATCGGAAGCATCGGGGGTGTTGCGGTAGATGCCTGCAAGCTCGCAGGCGAAGCCTTTGACGGTCTTGGTATCAACATGAAGAATGCCGGGGCCATTGCGAATTTCGTCAAAGCCGAGATCAAGGACTGCCGGGAAACATTGGCAGATATGAAAGAGACACTGGGAGACACAGCTCTTGCAGACGGCATCAGCAGGCTCTGGAATTGGGCGATGGCTGACTACATGCCCAAGGACGCAGAAAAGCCTAAAGAGCAGGAAGCAAAGAAAAGTGATGCGTCCCAGTCCGCCGAGGAAACCCGCCGCAAGGTAGAAGAAGCCATGGCGAAGGCGAAGAAGGCAGCGTCTAGCAGCGGGGCAGGTCTCACTGATGAAATCTACAAGCTGACGCACAGCGACCTTGAGAACCAGCTTCATGATATTGACCTCAAAGCGGAGAAGCTGAAATCCGAAGGAGCTAAGGAAGCCGACATCGAAAGATACACGGAAGCGGCCAAGGCGAAGGTCATGCGGGACTTCAATGAAGGGACTCTTTCTCAGATTAACAAATCCTGGAAGTCCGAGCTGCAGAACCGTCTGGACGATATAGATCGCGAGAAGAAAGCATGGATCCAGAAAGGGGTGGATGAAGTCACAGCCACCCGCTGGGCAGAACGCGAAAAGACGAAAGCCCGGCAGCAGGAAGCACTTTCCATGCTGAAGGAGAACCGCCAGTACCTTGAAATCATGAGACAGGCCATGGCGGGGGAAGGCGATACGCAGACCAGGATGAACAATGCGAAAATGGCAGTCCTTATGGCGATGCGTAAAAAGTACGGCATCCAGAATGACCTGACAAGTCCGGAGGAAGTCTCCCGGTTTGCCGAGCTTATGAACAGCGTCAAGAACAATCTGGTGCCGGGGCTTGAAACCGACCTCTGGGCAAAGCGCCTGGGGGAGAACACCATTCCTGTTTACCGCGGGAGCGAACTTAACCGTGACATTCCGGGATTTACTGCCAATGTTACCATCCAGGGCGGTACCTACATGGATGAGAGCGGGATGAAGAAGATGGCGGACAATGTGGCTGACCGGATCAAGGTTGTATACGCCGATGCTGCGAGAAGATCGCAGCTTGCTTACGGAGGTGCATGATGGCACTGAAACTTAGGATAGGGGATGCGGCGGCTTTCCGGCGGCCGGAGGACTGGAGCATTACGCCAGACGACCGGCAGGAAAAGCACCAGACGATAGACGGCGTGGTCGTGGAAGACTACGGACATGTGGACGCCGGGGATGTGATCAGCTGCACGGTTATTCTGGGATACAGGGACTATGAGAAAGTGTACAACTACTGGGTGCAGCGAAAGAAAGTCACCGTCATTGATCATGCGGGGAATACCTGGGAGAACATGAGGGTCGTCATCAAAAAGGACAGCTACGTCGAATATCACGAAAGCTATCACAGGCTGGAGCTTGAGTTCTGGGGAGCATAAGGAGAATGCAGCATGGCAAACTATTATCATATTTATACGAACAATCCTGGCGCGGGGCTTCAGGACGGGACCGTGGTTTCGGAAAACGGTCTCATGACGGCGCCTATTTCCGTGACGCTGGATGCGACGAAGAATGAATCGAAGGTCATCAAGTGCGCCATCCGGTGCGAGAAAGGCTATGAGAGCAGCGGTACCTCGTTTATCCAGCCCTATCACTATGACG
>JAXYYF010000110.1:0-84193 GCA_037419475.1 bacterium | reverse complement strand
CCTCAAGCTATTCCCTTGCTGGCGTGTTCGCCTTCACCTATCCCGGCACAGCGCTGTTCACCTACGGGATCTCGCCCGCAGTGGCAGGCCTGATTTACAGCGGGCAGAAGGGCGAACGCTCTCCGGCCCGCATCCTGCTCGATAAGCTGCTCCATACGGTTTCGTGCGATGTGTGCGTGATCATGCTGCTCCTGTCGCTTTTTCGGATCAGTCTGCCGTCCGGGCTCGTCTCGGTCTGCGCCAGCATCGGCTCGGCCAGCTCGACGCTCGCCATGCTCAGCATCGGCATCCTGATGGATCTGAAGCTGCCGGAGGGAGAGTTCATCCATGATATCGGCCTCGTGCTCGCCCGGCTGTGCATATCGCTCCTGTGTGCGCTGACGGTCTACTTCCTGCTCCCGCTGGCCTACGATATCCGCGCGGCAATCGCGCTGACGGTATTTGCCCCCGCGGCAAGCTATAATTCTGTCATGGCGCTTCACTGCGGCTACAAGGGCAGCCGGGTGGCGGTCATCAGCTCACTCGAGATGATACTGAGCATCGCCTCGACAACAGTCGTCACAAGCTTACTGTTCTGAGCCTATTGGAACATCGAATCTCTCTATAGCTGATAGAACATCCCTATTATATCTTACAAATTATATATTGGACACTTTGGGCAATAACCGATACAATAACACCATAGATCGTTGTGCATTTTTCATCAGATGCACTGCACCAAATCTTGTGAAATCTGTCGAAGAGACAATTTCTAAATAAAAAACGGAGGAAAAAGAAATGAAAAAGCTTCTCTCTCTGGCACTCGCCATGCTGCTCGTTCACAGCATGGCGGCTTGCGGCCTAAAGGCTGACGAGCCCAGCACCGACAACACCGGCGATGCGACGACCGATCAGCCCCAGACCTATGACCTGATTTGGGGCGGCACCAGCGCCTCGTCCGGTTACTACGCCCTGAATGTTGCCCTGTGCGACATCATCAACACCTATGTCGACGGCGTCACCGTCACCCTGATGGAGACCGGCGGCACCGTGGACGACTACAAGCTTATGCGTGACGGCGAGGCTTCTTTCGCCCAGACCAGCGCGGTCAACCAGTACTGCCTGCAGAACGACACCGGTGCCTATGAGGGCTTCGGTTATGCCGACAGCTATGACCTTTGCTTCTTCGTTCCTCAGGCCTACTACTTCGTGGTCTCCAAGGACAGCGGCATCACCTCTCCCTCCCAGCTCGCCGGCCAGAAGTTCAACGCCGGTCTTGCCGGTTCCTCCTCTGAGATCGAGACGATGAACATTCTCGGCGCTCTGGACATCGAGCCCAACTGGTTCCCCGCCAGCACCGCGGACGCTGTTGACGCCATCTGCAACCGTCAAATCGTCGGCTTCGTCAAATCCGGTACGACCCTGTCCACCGAAACCACCATCGCCAACGTCATGGCTTCCATCGACATCGACGTCCTGAGCTTCTCCGATGAAGAGGCTGCCACGGTCAATGCCAAGTATCCGTACTACACCTTCGGCAATGTCAGCGGCGACCTGTTCGGTCTGGATCACGACTTCAACACCTACTGCGCGAACTTCGGCTTCAGCGTTTCCAAGGACATCCCCGAGGATGTTGTCTACCGCATCGTCAAGGCCTTTGACGAGCACCTCGACGATATTCGCGCCACCTACCCCGGCATCGCGGACGATCCCATTGCTCTGACTGCTGAGACCGCTGTCCCCTCTCTCATCCATCCCGGTGTTATCAAGTACATGCAGGAGAAGGGCCTGACTGTCGATCCCGCCCGTATCCCTCAGGCTTAAGTCTGTGTTAACCCCGCATTAAGAAAATAGTCCCAGCCTACGAATTCCCCTATATTTCAGCCTTTAGGGGCGGAAATATAGGGGAATCATAGATAAATCATCGTATTGAAGGAGAGCGAATATGTCTGACGTCAACAAGAAGCTATCAAAAGAAGAGCTTGAAGCGATCGAAGAAGCTACTGCAGCCGCTTCATCCTCTTCCGCAGCTCCGATAAAGAAAACGCCGCTGGAAAAGGCTATCTGGTTCATTTCGATCCTCTACGCCTGCTTTTTCCTCTATACCGCATTTGCCGGCCCGTTCACAAGCACTGTCCAGCGCAGTGTTCATGTCTGCGGCGGCATCATCATCTGGTGCCTGATCGACATTTCCAAGAAGAAAACCAAAAAGCTGGATAAGATCATCGATGTCGCGATGATCGCCGTCCTCGGCGTCATGCTGGTATACTTCATCTACATGGGCAAGAAACTGCTCATGCCCAGCTTCAGCATGAATTCCACGCTTGTCGTTCTGGGCATTCTGTTCATGCTCTGCATTATGGAAGCGGCCCGCCGCACCATCGGTATCGCCGTCCCCATCCTGAGCATCATCGGCCTCGCCTATTGCCTTCTCGGCAAGTACATCCCCGGCAGCTTCGGTCACGCCGGTTTTAAGTTCAACCGTCTGATCGAGATCGTCTGCTTCACCGACCGCGGCATCTTCGGCAGCGTGACCGGTATCTCCGCCACGATCATTGCCACCTTCGTCATCTTCGGCGGCATCCTCTTCGCCACCGGCGGCGGTGAGACCTTCATCAACCTTGCCAGTCTGGTTGCCGGTAACTTCGCCGGCGGCGCGGCCAAGATGGCCTCCGTGGCCAGCGGCCTGTTCGGTATGATCTCCGGCAGCTCCGCCGCAAACGTGGCGACGACCGGTGCCTTCACCATCCCGATGATGAAGCGCATGGGCTACAGCAATGAGTTCGCCGGCGCTTCCGAAGCGGCAGCCTCCTCCGGTGGCCAGATCATGCCTCCTATCATGGGCGCGGGCGCGTTCATCATGGCCGATATGCTTGCCATGACCTATAAGGAGATTGCCCTTGCCGCGATCATTCCCTCCCTGCTGTTCTACTTCGGCGTCATCTGGGGCATTGACTGCTATGCCAAGCGTTACCACTACAAAGGTATTCCCCGTGAGGAGCTGCCCTCCGCAAAGGAAGTTCTGGCTCTCAAAAAGTGCCTGCCCGTGTTCCTTCCCATCGGCACCCTGATCGTCCTGTTCTTCATGGGCTTCACCGCCGTTTACTGCGCAGCCTACTCCATTGTTGTTGCGGTCGTTCTCTATGTTCTCTTCAACCTGAAGAATCTCAAGGGCTGCTTCATGACCCTCATCAACGGTCTTGCCACCGCCACCAAGGATATGCTCAGCGTCATTTCCCTGATTGCCTGCTCTCAGATCCTGATTGCCATGATCTCCGTCTCCGGTATCGGCGTTAAGTTCACCAAGATCATCGTCACCCTCGGCGGCGACAGCATGCTGCTGGCCGGCATCTGCGCTCTGGTCGCCACGATGATCCTCGGCATGGGCATGCCCACGGTCGCGGCCTACATTCTCGCCGGTTCCGTTATCGCCCCTGCTATGATCCAGATTGGCGTCGAGCCTCTGGCTGCACACTTCTTCGTATTCTATTACGCAATCTTCGCCGGTCTGACTCCCCCGGTCTGCGGCACGGTCTTCGTTGCCTCCGCTATGGCGGATTCAAACTGGGTTAAGACAGCATTTATTTCGATCCGCTTGAGTATCGGCGCATTCCTTGTTCCGTTCATTCTGATCTTTAACCCCGGCATGATCCTGATTGGTTCGACCGCCCAGATCATCCAGACCTCTGTGAGCGCTCTGTTCGGTATCGCCGCCCTCGGCGCCGGTTCCATGGGCTATCTCACGCGTGAGCTCAACTGGGTCGAGCGTGCCATCCTCTGCGCGGCCGGCCTGTGTATGGTCCACCCCGGAACTCTCTCCGATGTTATTGGTATCGGCGTTACGATCGCCATGTATGTCTTTGTGAAGGTCAGCGGCAAGAAGAAGCTGGCTGCCTGATCTCCTCCGTTTACTCCATATAAACCGGGCCGGCAAAAGAGAACGACTTTTGCCGGTCCATTTCTTTTCCGCAAGAGAAAACGCGCATAAACCTCGTTCATGCGCGTTTTGTATGTATTGGATCCTGTTATGCTTTTTCGTCCACCCGAACGTCCGCCATCTTTTCATACAGGCGGATGACCTCGATAGAGTCGTCATTCGGCGGGAACTGACGGACGGACATATTAAAGAGCTGGCGCGCCACATTGCCGAGCAGCGCCGGGGCGCCGACGGACTCTGCCGTCTTGCAGGCAATGTCGGTATCCTTGAGCTGGATCGTCAACGTGCTGCGAATGGAGAAATCGCGGTCGATAACAAACTGTCCGCGGTTTTCAAAAATGCGGGACGTACCGGCGCTGGTCTTGATCGTATCATAAAGGATCTGGAGGTCCAGACCGCACTTGCGGGCCATGGTAAACGCCTCTGCCGTGGCGCACATGTGAACGCCCACCAGCAGCTGGTTGACCGCCTTGAACGCCTGACCCTGACCGACCTCCTTACCAACGTGGACAACATTGCCGCAGTAGCTCTCAAAGAGCGGCTTGTGCGCCTCGAAGAGCTCGTCGGCGCCAGCCGCCATCATAGTCAGCGTGCCGTTCTTCGCGCCGGCCGTGCCGCCGCTGACGGGGCAGTCGAGCATGGACACACCGCCCTTCGCCGCCATCTCCTCGAGCTTCTTTGCGTCATCCATGGAGATCGTACTCATGTTGACAACCGTACCGCTGTGCATCGTCTTGAGCAGCTCCGTCATGATGCTCTCGCAGTTTTTGTAGGCGTTGACAATCATCAGGATCGTGTCCACCTCATGACTGAGCTCCTCCAGACTGCCAGCCGCCTTCACATTCGGCCCCAGCAGATCCGCATAGCACTCGGGGCGCAGATCGTATACCACGAGCGGCCAGCCGTTCTTGATGATATTGCTGGCGATCCCATGGCCCATAACGCCCAGTCCGATCATACCGACTTTCATATTCATACTCCTCTGTGTTTTCCGCAGCCCATGGCTGCCGTTTTCATGCCGCGCGGCGTGGACGATCCGGTTCCGCTCCCCGCGGTTCTGCACCGGACAATTCCCCGGAAAGCAGTCATTTGTATTGCGCCGGAGCGACATTTATGATATTACTATCATATCGCGTTTCCCCCGCCGCTACAATTTAAATTCCAGATAAAAACATCCATTTTTTAAATAAATCTCCGCCTTTCCCGCCCTGATCTCTCTTTTTCAGCGGATGTGCGGAGCACCACAATATCAATCAAAAGGGGAGGCATCGGGAATGGACATCTCTCAGATGGAATACGTTTTGGCCGTCGCCAAATACCGCAACTTCTCTCAGGCGGCGGAGAGCTGCTATATCAGCCAATCCTCACTCTCACAGCACATTGCGAGACTGGAAAAGGAGCTTGGCATACGGCTTTTCAGCCGCACGACAAGGACGATCCAGATCACGGAGGCGGGAGAGACCTTTGTTAAAATGGCCTCCGACATCCTGCGCGACACGCAGCGGCTCAAGGAGACCATGTTCTCCTACTCTGACTGCCAGCGCGGCACCATCAACATCGGAAGTATCACAGCGCTGGAGACCATTCACTTCAACCGGCTGATCTCCGACTTTTACTCCATCTATCCGCAGCTCACGCTCAACATCTATACCGGCAAGAGCATTTCTCTGCTCGAGTCGCTGGAAAAGCGGGAGATCGATGTGGCCTTTGTCGCCCAACCCGCCAACTACAGTTTTCCAAACATCAGCTTTAAGCCAATGGGGATCGATGAATATGTGATTCTCATGTCCCACTCCCATCCGCTTGCCGCCAAGGACGCCGTCGACTTCTCGGAGCTGAAAAACGAGCGCTTCATCGTCCACGGGCCGAATCAGGCCCTGCAGGGCTATTTTCTTCAGGCCTGCAAGGAGGCGAACTTTGTCCCGAACGTGATCGGCTGCGTGGAATCTACGCCGATCATGATAAGCCTTATCCGCACGGGGCTCGGCATCTGCGTCTCGCCCGCCGAGGAGACGGACTACTTTTCCATGCAGGGCATTGCCGCCGTCCGGCTGAGTAAGCCGATCTACAAGCGCATCATGATGGCGACGCTCAACCGCGGCGAGCCGTCCCATCTCGTCTCGCTCTTTCTCAAATTCGTTGAGGATTGGAAATACACGGAGGATAAGCCGTCCGACACGGTGCACTCATAAGAAACGGCAAAGGCCGCCGGGGCAGCTTCGCGCCCCGGCGGCCTTTCTCCGGAAAGAAACTTTTATTTTTGTTCGTTTATTCCGCGTTCTTTTCGATCAGATCGCAGGAACGACCAGCGCGGAGAATGTAGCTCTCCATATCGTGGCCCAACAGCTCACGCAGGCTGCGGGACACCGCCATGACCTTCGTCACGTCCACACCCGTTTCAATACCAGACTCGTCGCACATGTGGATCACATCCTCGGAAGAGATGTTGCCCGCCGCACCTGGAACGAACGGGCAGCCGCCCAGACCGCCGAACGCGCTGTCAAAGCGCGTCATACCGGCATCCATAGCCGCAATGATGTTGGCCATCGCCATGCCGCGCGTGTTGTGGAAATGCAGCCACCAGCTCGCCTGCGGGTACTTTTCCAGCACATGCGCGCACAGCTCACGCACCTGATTCGGCACTGCCATGCCGGACGCATCGGAAAGTGAGATCTCGTCAATGCCGACATTGAGATAAGCTTCAATAATGGCGTCCACATCCTCGACCGGCGTGCGACCCTCCCACGGGGAGGCAAAGGGCATGGAAATGGAACCGGAGATCGCAATGCCGTTCGCCTTTGCCAGCTCGACGCAGGAGGCAAAGCCCGCGACGCTCTGCTCAGGCGTCATGTTCAGGTTGCGCAGATTGTGCTGGCGGCTGGCAGAAACATTGAGCTTGACCTTCTTGCAGCCGCAGTCGATCGCGCGCTGCACACCGCGCAGGTTGGGGATCAGTGCACGCAGCTCCACATTCGGCACGTCTCCGATCTCGCGGAACAGCTCGTCGGTATCCGCCATCTGCGGGACGGCCTTGGGGTGCATGAACGAGCCCACCTCAATGACAGGGAAGCCTGCATCGATCAGTGCGCGGAGCATATGCAGCTTTTCAGCGGTGGGGATCAGCGTCTTTTCATTCTGCAAACCGTCGCGCAGACCGACCTCGCAGAGCGTAATGGCTTTGGGATAATTCATAACCGGTAACCTCTCCTTATGTAACATGATAAAAGTGCACGATAGGCAAGGGATTTCACGTCATTATTTTACGCGCATTGACGGTTTGGAATCCAATAGAACTTTTCAATCGGGCAATAGCACCGCTCGATTCTCTTTCTGCCAAACCGGCAGAAAACGTCGAAGAGCTTGTCAGCACTCACTTTTCCCGATTCATCCGGTCAGGGCAAGCAACCCTGAGCCCGGCTTTATTGGCTTTCTTAATAAATATAATCGTCAATCGGAATTGCTTTCCAGTCTGGACAATTGTTACAATAAACTCATCGATTCACCGCAAAATACTGTAACAGGGAGATGAAATACCTTGAATCACAATTATTTTACCAATCAGGATGTAAAAAGACTGGAAAGTAAAGCATTGGAGATCAGGCATGACGTTCTCAATATGATCTATACCGCAAAAGCGGGCCACCCCGGCGGCTCTCTTTCGGCGGTCGAGGTCGTGACGACGCTTTATTTTCATGTCATGAACATCGATCCGCAGAATCCGGACTGGCCGGACCGTGACCGCTTTGTTCTCTCCAAGGGTCACGCCTGCCCCGTGCTCTACGCCGCTCTGGCCGAGCGCGGCTTCTTCGACAAGTCCATCCTCAGCACGCTGCGTCAGTATCACTCCATTCTTCAGGGCCACCCCGACATGAACAAGGTCCCCGGTCTGGACATGACCGCCGGTTCCCTCGGCAACGGTCTGTCCGCCGGTCTCGGCATGGCACTCTCCGCCAAGCACAAGGGTCAGGATTACATGACCTACGTCATGCTCGGCGACGGCGAGTGCCAGGAAGGCATGGTCTGGGAGGCCGCGATGGCTGCCGCTCACTACCGCCTGAACAACCTCATCGCCATTGTCGACTGCAACGGCGTACAGATCAACGGCTGGGTCAACGACATCATGCGTGAGGAGCCGTTCGCAGACAAGTGGAAGGCTTTCGGCTGGAACGTCATCGACATCGACGGCCACAACATCCACGAGGTCCTCACTGCGCTGCACGAGGCGCGCACCATGCGCTCTCCCACGGTGATCCTTGCCAGAACGGTCAAGGGCAAGGGCGTTTCCTTCATGGAGGACGCCGCAGCATGGCACGGCGCCGCCCCCAATGCCGAGCAGCTGGCACAGGCGCTGGAAGATATTGAGAAAGGAGCGGATTAAGGATGGGCGTTATTGCTACAAGAATGGCCTTTGGTCAGGAACTGATCGAAATTGCAAAGGAGCGCACGGATTTCGTCGTGTGCAACGCGGATACCAAGACCTGCGGTCTTGAAAAGTTCGCAAAGCTTTATCCCGACCGTGAATTCAGCTTCGGCATCGCCGAGCAGAATCTTGTCGGCGCGGCAGCCGGCATGGCAAGCTGCGGCAACAAGGTGTTTCTCGCCACCTTCGCCGTATTCGCCAGCATGCGCGCCTGCGAGCAGGTCCGTACCTTTGTATGCTACCCGAACCTGAACGTCACCATCATCGGCACACACGCCGGCCTTCAGGTCGGCGGCGACGGTGCGACGCACGCTGCGATCGAGGACGTAAGCATCATGCGTTCGTTCCCGAACATGACGATCGTGCAGCCCTCCGATGCCGTTTCCGCACGCGCCGTGGCGCATGCTGCTGTGGATTTCAAGGGCCCCCTCTACATTCGTCTGCACCGCAATCCGGTCGCCGATATCTTCGATGCCTCCACCTATCAGTTCGAGATCGGCAAGTCCTATGAGGTGCTCAACCACGGCAGCGATATGACGATGATCGTCTCCGGCATTCTGCTCAAGAAGGCAATGGACGCCGCCGAGATCCTCAAGACCCGCGGCATCGGCGTCCGCGTGGTCGAAATGCCCACCATCAAGCCTCTCGACACCGCCGCGGTCATCCGTGCGGCCAAGGAGACCGGTGCGGTCATGACCATTGAGGATCACACCATCTACGGTGGTCTGGGCTCCGCGGTCGCGGAGGTCGTCTGCCAGGAGCTTCCCGTTCCGATGAACATTGTCGGCATTCAGGACCGCTTCGGTGAGTCCGGTGATCCCGAACTGCTCTACCGCGATCACGGCATGGATGTGGACAGCATCGTTGAAAAGGCGATCGCACTGGTCGCACGCAAGAAAAACTAAGTCTCCTCTAAAGAAAGGCGTCTGCTTTTTCGCATGAAAAGCGGGCGTCCTTTTCTTTGCTCACTGATAGATTATCTCTATGAGCAAAGAAAAATTATGTATTGGATTCTTTTCACAATCAACAGTACAATAGAAACATAAAAACTGGCGCACTTCTATAAAAGACATCAAAGAAATGGGAGGCTATTTCATGGAAAGTTTTAAATTTCTGATGCCCGGCCAGGTCTTTTTCGGCAAGGACTGCATCAAGGAGAACAAGAGCGTTTTCGGCAAGTGCGGCAAGCACGCCTATGTCATTACATACAAGCTGCCCGGCCGTCACTATGCGCTTGAGGACGTCCAGAGCGTTCTTGAGGAGCTTGGCGTCGACTACTTTGTGGAAACCGAGATCGAGGAAAACCCTTGCGTAGAAACCATCGTGCGCGCAGCAAAGGTCGGCCTTGAAAAGGGCGCGGACTTCCTCATCGCCATCGGCGGCGGCGCGCCGATCGACGCCTCCAAGGCCATCGGCGTGATGATGAAGAATCCCGACATGGAGCCCTACGATCTCTTCAAGAATGAAGAGCTTGAGTCCCTCCCCATCATTGCCATCCCGACAACTGCCGGCACCGGCGCCGAGGTCGCGCACTGGTCCGTTATCACTCGCTTTGACACCCAGACAAAGCAGGCCATCAAGCCGTGGGTGTTCCCGCGCTACGCCTTCCTCGATCCGACCTATCTGATGAGCATGCCTGTCCGTCTCACCCGCGCCACAGCGCTCGACGCGCTCGGCCACTGCATCGAGTCCTATGTCTCCACGGCCAGCAACCCCTATTCCCGCGGCCTGTGTGAGATTGCGTTTCAGGCCTTTGCCGGTACGGTCGACGCTCTGCGCAAGGGCGAGTTCTCCTATGAGATCCGCGAGACACAAATGTTCATTTCCATGCTCGGCGGCATGGCCAACAACCAGACCGGCACCTGCCTGCCCCACGGCATGAGCTACGCACTCACCCACAACAAGCATATTCCGCACGGTCTTGCCTGCGGTCTGCTCGAAGGCGAGTATCTGCGCATCTTCAAGGACAAGGCCAAGGTCAACCGCATCGTTTCCCTGTGCGGCTTCGGTTCCGTGGATGAGTTTGCCGACTTCATCAGCAGCATTCTTGAAGTCAATGTCGATGTGACCTACGAAGAGCTTGAGCAATACGCAAGAGAATTTGCCGAGCAGAAGCACCGTTTTGTCCGCCATCCCGAGCCGGCCGGTTACGACGAGGTCCTTCAGATCTACACCCGCAGCCTTCTGCGCTGACGCACATAGGGCCGCGCTTCCAACTGTTTGTTCATTTTCTTGCCAATCTTTCTTGTGAAAAGGGCGGAGACTTATGTCTCCGCCCTTTTCGTCTTAATTTCATTTTTCCTAAACCGCGCACTGTCTCTGCGGCGCGTCAGCCCTCGCAGAGGATGTCGATGAGCTCATCATTGCTCAGCCCCGCAAAATAGCGTCCGGCATCCACGCCGTCAAGCGCGGCGGCATAACCCGCGTGATCCGGCGTATGGCCCGCAAAGCGTTTGGCCAGTTCCTCCGGCTCCTCCGCGCTGAAAAAGTCACCGCGGAAGGAGATATCTGCGATCAGGCCGTGCTCCACTGTGATGTAGGCCTCAATCAGGCCGCAGCCATCCACACGGCGGCGGCGCTGCATGGTGCAGACCGGCGAACGGCCGAAGTTCCACTCCCATGTCGCGTAGCGCTCCTCACGCAGCCTCTCCACTGCCGCAAGATCCTCCGCCGTGAGCGGATACGCTTCGCCCGGATTCTCCCGCAAAATATTCTCCAGCAGTGTGCGGCGGAACTCCGGCAGCGTGACCTTACGCGGCAGATGCTCCGCCACATTCGTCACACGGCTGCGCACAGAGCGGATGCCTTTGGTCTGGATCTTGCTCGGATCCACCCGAAGCGCCTGACTGACGACCGACAGGTCGGAGTCAAACATGATCGTGCCGTGATGCATAACGCGGCCCTGACGCAGATACTGCGAGTTGCCGGAAAATTTCTTTCCGTCGATCGTAATATCGTTGCGCCCATTCACCTCGGCCTTCACGCCGAGGGACGCAAGCGTGCGCACGACCGGCTCGCAGAAGAGCTTGAAATCCAGCGCATTGTTCTCGCCCGCGTCGGTGATAAACGTGAAGTTCAGGTTTCCCATATCGTGATAGACCGCGCCGCCGCCGGAAAGGCGGCGCACCACACGGATGCCGCGTTCACGCACAGCCTCCTCGTTGATCTCAGAGATCGTGTTCTGATATTTGCCGACAATGATCGCATTGTCGTTCTGCCAAAGCATAAAGTACATCCGGTCACGCGGCAGGCAGTCAAATACATACTGTTCCATCGCCAGATTATAGCTCGGATCCGTTGTTGTCAGGTCAAGGTAAGAAAGCTTCATGGTCGTCTCCATTTCTCATGATTTATCAAGCCGAGCGCAAAGACGCGCCGCCATCAGGCGGTGTCCCTCAGGTGTCGGGTGCAGACCGTCGAGCAAAAGCGCTTCGCGCACAGTGCCGTTCGGCGTCAGGAAATCCGCGCGGAAATCCACATATGGCAGGCCGAATGCCGCGCAGTAGCGCTTGAGCCACGCACAGTAGTCTGTCAATTTTTCCGCCGCTGCAGCAAAATCAACGACCGCCGCCCACGCCTCCGGTGCAAAGGCCGGAGCAACCGGCAGCGGGATTCCCACCATCGGAAGGATCCCGGCAGAGAGCATCTGGTGCACCATCGCGCCCATGTTGGCCCGTGCCGACGTGTCTGAGCCGGAATAGAAGATATCATTGCTCCCGCCCATCAGCAGGACATATGGCCGTCCGCCGCCAGAGAGCTCCCGCTTTACCTCCGCAAGCACCCTTGCCTGCAGCCGCGTGAGCATACCGCCAGTCGTATCGCCGTTGACGCCTTCGTTCACGACCTCCCAGCCGTGTTCCCGCGCCATGATGCCTGTCCACCGCTGAGAGGGGCGCACGCCGTAGCCAAAGGTAACGCTGTCGCCCAGGCAGAATAGCTTTCTTCTCTCCTCCATCGTCCCGCTCCGTCATCTTTTTGTTATGGAATCCCTACCGGATCACTGGCGTTATTATGCCACACCAGCGTGGTAAATTCAAGCATTGATTCACTCACACCGTCAAATCATACTTTCTTTTGATCCGGTCAAGTTTTTCCAGCATAGGCCCGGCAAAAAGCCAGAGAAATACCACCGTGGAGGCAGCCTGTACCGCATCCATCGCAAAGCCCGAGGCACAGTAGACCGCAAGGCTTTCCCATGTCAGCGTGCCGGTGGCCAGCAGCGCGGAGTAAGCGTTGAGCAGCACGCCGTAGACTGCGAACGCGCTGACCGCACCAAATACACATAGCGGGCAGCGTTTCTTCGGCAGGCTGCCCATGCGGAAGGCAAGTCCCGCAAGAAAGCCGCACAGCCCCATGCCGAACATCTGCCATGGCGTCCACGGTCCCTGCGAGAAAAGGACGTTGGAAGTGAGCATCGTCACCGCACCCACGAGGAACCCGGCCTCCCCGCCGAGCGAAACGCCAGAGAGGATCGTCAGCGCCAGCACCGGCTTGCACTGCGGCAGCATGAAAAATGCCGCGCGTCCTGCCACGCCCAGTGCGCAAAGCGATGCAATGACCACAAGCTCCCGCGCTGCCAACCGTTTCCCCTCAAAGACGAGGAAGAACGGCAGCATCGCTTCCAACAGCACGGCAAAGGAAATCGGATAGTAGCTCCGCATGCCGAAAAGCTTTGTCCCGGCCAACAGCGTCAATGGGATCATGAGAAGCGAAACCGCCGCGGAGACGACTGTTCGCGCGGGAAGCCCATACTTTTCCCGCGACGCGCCGTCCGTTTTTTTCGCCGGTTCCGGCGGCTGCGGCGGAACATTCCGCCGCTTCTCCCGCAGCTCCATCGTGCCGCCGCAGGCGGCGGCCACATCGAATACCGTCACCGCATCAGGCAGAAGCTCCCGCGCCATGCGGTTTGCCGCCGTGGTGTAAAACCGGTTGCCCGCGAAAAACTCCCGCGGCGTTCCGTCCGCTGCGATCGATCCGTCGAAAAAGAGGGCGCAGCGTCCGGCATGCTCGGCACAGAACTCTACATCATGGCTGACCATAATGATGGCCGCACCGCGCGCGAGCAGCTCTTCAAGGATCTCTGCCAGCTCCGCCTTGAACACCGCGTCAAGGCCGCGCGTCGGCTCGTCGAGCAGAAGAATATCCGGCTGTGTCAGCAAAAGCTTTGCCAGCGCTGCGCGCTGCTGTTCTCCGCCGGAGAGATCATAGGGATGGCGGTTCAAAAGTGCTTCCAGACGGCAGAGTGCCGTCACACGCGCGAGCAGCGCCGCATCCGCACCGACCTCGGTAAGATCCTCCCGCACTGTCTTTCCTGCAAAAAGCAGCTGCACATCCTGCGGCAGGAGCGCCGTCCTTCCGATGATATGCACCTCCCCGCGGTACGGCTTTTGCAGTCCCGCAAGCAGCTTGAGTGTAGTCGATTTGCCCGCGCCGTTGCCGCCGAGAATGGCCAAAAGCTCACCGCGCCGCACGGTAAGCTCCAGCCCCCGCACGACATCCGGACCCTCGCGCTCATACTTGAACCATGCGTCCGAAACTGTCACCGCCGTTTCGCCCATGGATGCGGGCGCCCGACGCTCCGGCACCTGTTTCAGTCCGTGCGAGGCAGCAAAACTCCCGAACCAGTCCCGCCCCTCCCTCACGGAAACAGGACAAGGCTGGCCTTCCCGCTCTGCAGCTGCCCATATGCGCATGGCGGCTGGCATGGCGCGGAACATTTCATTCCCCGACGCAAGCAGTTGTTCACCGACGGCACGCGGCGCACCGTCGGCAATGACGCGCCCGCCATTGAGCACAACGGCGTGATCGGAGAGCGGAAGCGCTTCCTCCAGCCGCTGCTCGGAGAGCAGTACGGTCGTTCCCAGTTCGCGGTTCACCCGCGTGAGCGCGGCAAGGAAGTCCGCCGCCGCAATAGGATCCAGCTGCGCGGTCGGCTCGTCGAGGATCAGCACATCCGGCTGCATCGTCAGCACAGCGGCAAGATTGAGCAGCTGCTTCTGCCCGCCCGAAAGTGAAGCGACATCCCGATGGAACCAATCCTCCATGCCGAAAAATCCCGCCATTTCCGCCACACGGCGGCGGATGGCTGGTGTATCGCATCCCAAACTTTCCAGTCCGAAAGCCAGCTCGTGCCACACCTTGTCGGTAACGAGCTGGTTTTCCGGGCTCTGCTGCACAAAGCCGATGCGCGCGGCCTGCGCACGCTGGGAAAACTCAGAGAGCGCACGGCCGTCGAAAAGAATATCGCCCGAACGCACGCCGGACGGCGCAAGCGCCGTTTTCAGCTGACGCAGAAGCGTTGATTTTCCGCTGCCGGAAAGGCCGCAGAGCGTGACGAACTCGCCCGCACGGACTGTCATGCTCACTTCACGCAGAGCAGGCACGGTCTCGCCGGAATAGGTAAATGTCAATCGTTCGATGCGGTAGAGCTCCATGCCCGCTCCTCCTTTCTCTGCAGCAGCACCGGCGTCAGGCACAGCAGGAAATACGCGAGCAGAACGCTCGCGGAATACGGCGTCATCGTACCGCGCATGGTGGGGTAGTAGCGCCACCTCACGCCGCCCGCCGCCCAGCCGACGACAGTGTAAGTGCCGCACAGCGCCAGCCAAACGATCAGCCGTCTGTCGCAGCGGTCAAAACGGTAAAGGGAAAAGGCTGTCCGGCCCGGAAGCCCATAGCCGCGGCTTTTCATGCTCTCCGCCGTCTCCACGGCGTTCTCCAGACTCCACGTCACCATAATGGAAAAGACCGCCGCGGCATTTTTCAGCTTTCCCACCCAGCCCCTATTCTCTGCACCCAGCCCCATACCGCGCCGCGCTGCGGACGTCTCGCGGAATTTTTCCTGAAAACGCGGGACAAAACGCAGGGTCATCGAGAGCACGAGCGAGAGCGCGGGGATGACGCGCCCGAAGAGGTACATGAGCTTATCCGAAGTCATCACCGCGTTCCAGCACAAAAACCACAGCACAACGGCAGAAAGCATCGCCGCGGAGGCAATACCGTAGGCGATGCTTTCCAGTGTCAGCGGATTGCTCGAGGGAAGATAGGCAAGGATCGTCGCCCCCTCGTGGGTAAATGCAAGATTGACAGCCGCGGCAAGTGCCGCCGCCGGCGCAAGCCAGCACGCGGTGCGACGCACCGCCGCACTGCCGCACATCTGCACGACGCAGAGAGTCGCCGCCAGAAGCGAGGCCGTCAGGAAAAACGGGTGCAGGAAAAACATGGAGAATACCAGCACCAGCGTAAAGTACAAAAGGTTCACCGCCGGATGGCAAGCGTCAAAGGCCGTCCTGTTCATCCGCTCACCTCCCCGCCGACATCCGCGCCAAAATCGCAGGTGTAGAGCCACTCGACCACATCGCCGTCGGAAAGCGTCCAGCGCGAGCAGCCGACATTTGGAAACACACCGTTCACACGGTACATCCAGCCCGAGCCCTCGCCGCAGTCGAACTCATACAGGTTCCCGATGCCCTCGATGTAGGCAGACTGATAAAGCGGCGTTTCGGAAAACTCCATATGGAGTTTTTTTTCGCGGCAGACGCGCTTTAAAAGGTCGAATACGCTCTCGCCCTCTTCAATCCCGACCTCCTCCGCCGGCAGAAGCACCCCGTCAGCAGGCACAAGGTCAGCCTTTTCCACGTTCAGCCAATCAGGGTGCTCCAAAATCGATGCACAGGAAATGGAGACCGTACAAACAGATGCAGCCTTCTCCTGTGCTCCGTTCTGTTCGCTCTGCGCGTCGGACGGTTCCGTTTTCGGCTTGCCCGCGTCGTCAGGCTCCGGCTGCACAGAAGGCCGGGATAGCTCCGTTTCTGCACTTTCGGAGGAAACAGACTCACCCGGTGCGCCGTTCGTCTGTCCGGCCGGCTCCTGTACCGCATTGGAAGCGGACGTATCGTTCCGCTCCGGTTCAGGAGGTAACTCCGCCGGCTTCACGCCGCAGGCTGCAACGGTCAATGCCGTGATAACCGCCAGCAGAACACTGCCGGCACGCCTGATGTGCCTCATATCCATCTCCTCACTTCCATATTGCTTTGCCGCGCCCGGATGGGATAACCGTCCGGGCGCGGCATCATTTCAAATTACGCGGCAGCCCGCCCTGCAAGCGCCGCCATGCGGTAGAGGCTCGTCTCACCGCGTCCGGCGCGGACAAACGAAGCAAGTGCGCAGGCCGCCTGCTCGCTGGCCATAAGGTTTGTTTCACCGCCATGTGTATGGCAGAAGCCGCCGTCCGCGTTCTGATAGCTCAGCAAGGCGTCCAGCACACTGCCTCCATCCTTGACAAAGCGTGTGTCGTCCACACCGATTCCCAACTCAACGAGCGCAAGGATCACCTGCGCGCAGCTCTCCGCGTTCTCCGTGTCCCAGGACGAGAAGCCGCCGTCCGCGTTCTGCATCGCACTCAGGCACACAAGCGCACGGTTCACCGCCGCCTTGACGGCGCTCTGCTCCTGATACTTCGCCAGCGCCTGAAGCGCCATGGCAGTCAGATCGGGATCGGCGCTCTCGCCGGTAAAATTCCAGCCGCCGTCGGAAAGCTGCGCGGTCAGAATGGCGTCAACGTACATCTGACGCGTGGCCTGCGTCCCGGCGTCCGCGTTCTGCGGCATGGGATACTCACGGCTGTCAAGCGCGAGGAGCGCGTAGATCGCGCCGTTCACACCCTGTGCCGTGGTCTTTTCATAATCGCCGAGCGCAAGCGTCAGGTCATAGCCCGCGATGTCCCGCGCATCCTTCCCCAGCGCGGAGAGCGCGAGGATCACGCGGCTGTATTCGGTGTACTTGCGCTCACTGAGCACACCGGCGCTCTCGCGCACGGTCCGCTCCAGCGCCGCATAGTAATCGGTGAAGTAATTCTCCTTCACCGCTGCATCGGCGCGGGAGAGCGCGATGACCGTCCACTCGCCGCCGATGCTGCCATAGCGCGGCGCGGGGACGGCGGCGGCCAGGCAGGCCGCCGCGCCGTCCATGGCGCGCTCCGCTTCGCTCTTACCGGTCTCCTGCGGCAGCTCACAAAAACGCTGAAGAATCGCCGCGATCTGAGCGCGCGTAGCCGTCGCGCCGGGCTCGAGCATCGACTGGTCCGTGCCGCTGAGAATACCTTTCATTACGCACCAGTGCATTGCCTCGTCCGCCCAGCTGCTCACCGCTGCGGCGTCGCCGTAGTTCAGCGGGAAGTACCACAGGCCCGTAAAGCCCTGTCCCTGCTGCTTGGCGTAGCGGTAGAGAATGACCGCGAGCTGTTCGCGCGTGACCTCATCATCGGGGCCGAAGCTTCCGTTATCGTAGCCGGTGACAATGTTGTTCGCGCTCGCCCATGCGACCGCAGGCGCGTACCACGCGCTGCCATCCACATCAACAAAGCCGAAGCCGCCGACCGACGGAGAGCCCGCAAGGCGGTAGAGAATGGTGACGATCTGTCCGCGCGTCGCCGTGCCGTCCGGCGCGAATGCCGCGGCGGACACACCGTTCATCAGGCCCTTTTCATAAGCGTACTTTACTGCATCGGCATACCACGCGCCGCTCTTGACGTCCGCAAAGGGCAGGCCGCCGCTCTGCATGGCCGCAAGAGCCTTCTCCGCCGCAAGCAGAGCGTCATAGTTTTCGACCAGCTTCTTCTGCACCGCACTGAGCGCGTCGTAGGCTGCACGGGCCGCACGGATGGCGTCGGCGCGTTCCGGCGTCACCGTGCCGATCGCATCAATGAGTTGATCGACCTTGTCCGCCGCCTTGCTGTCCGTCGTCTGGCCGGAGCTCCACTTGCCCGCATCGGGATCCTTGGTCCAGTCGTTGGTGTAATAGAATACGATCGATGCATTGCTTTCCAGAATGTACTCGCCGAGCGGCTCACCGGGCAGAACGCCGTTGACCTTATAAAGCCAGCCGGAGTTGTCTCCCGTGGAAAATTCGCCCAGCCGCACGCCGTCGGGGTTGGTGATATAGCTAATATAATGACTGCTGCCCTCCCAGCTGTAGCCATTGTCGGCCAGCACAGAGGTGAGCACATCGTAAACGCTTACGCCCGAACGGACAGAAACACGCGTACTCAGCCATACACCGGTGTCGCCGCTCACGCGCACGGAGACGGAAATGCTCTTGTCCGTCGGCGTAACAGGCTGCGGCTTTACCGTCGCCGTGATCTTCGGATCGGCCGGTGCGTCCTCGCCCGCCTTTGCCTGCAGATAGATGTTATACGGCTTGCCGCCGCTCTCGGCAAAGCGGGCATAGCTCACCAGCGCGCGGAGCCCCTGCTCCGTCGCAAGCGCGTTTTCCGTCACATTACCCTTGTAGCCAAAGCCTGTCTTGCCGCTGAGCGCAAAGCTCATCAGGCCTTCAACAGCGCTGTGGCCGTCCTTGATGAAGCGCGAGTCGCGGTGCGCGTCGATGCCGAGCGCCGAGAGCGACACGACCGCCAGCGCGGCGGAGTTTGCGTTTTTGGTACCATAATAAGAATAGGTGCCATCGTCATTCTGCTGCGCAGAGAGCCACGTGACGCCGGCGCGGACCGCTGCATCCAGCGCGGCGTCGCCCTTTTCGTAGTACGGAGCCAGCGCGGCAAGGAGAGGCGCCATAGCATCCACGCCCGCGTCATTGCCGTCAAGATCGTTCAGGAAAGCGATCATGGACGCTTTCATCGCCGCACGGGTGCAGATAAAGCTCTCGTCCTCGACCGCACCCGCCGCGTCGTAGGCCAGAAGAACATAGGGCGTGGTGTAAATAGCATATGCGCCATTCACATCAAAGGTCTTGAGCTCGTCGATCAGCGCGCTTGTGTCGCCGCCGGTCGCGGCCTGCGCAAGCGTCTTGGCAACGGTGCTGCTCCAGCCGTAGTCCCCGGCCCTCACATCCTGCCCGTAGCCCGCCATGTCGAGCACCATCCACGCGTCGGTGGAGTTCCTCTGCGCGGCAGCAATGCCGTCCATGAGCGGCTTGAAGCCGACGACTGACTCCTTCGCATCGTTCACACCCTCGGCCTTGATAGTCAAGGGGAATACCTTGGTATCCTGCGCCGTCTCGTAAACGAGGGACGCAGTCAGGCGAACGCTGGCGTCCTCCGCCGCCGGGCGATCGACCCAGGTATAACCATCGCCGATGCCAAGCGCGGCATTGCTGCTCTGCCAGCCGACAGACACCGTCTTTCCGTCCACATTCAGCGTATCCGGCAGCGTAAGCGCGGACGTAACGGCATCCTGCGGCTCATGGCTGAGCTGCTCCCACGTCAGGCCGTCCTTGGCCGACTGCATGACCTGCCAGTCGGCACGTTCCTCTGCCGTGCCGACCGTGACAACGCACACAGGTGCGATGGTCGGGCAGTCGACAAGAAGCTGATTGGTGTGAAGTGCGTAATAGGAATCCTGATCGTCAAGCCATTCAAAAAAGTCTACGTACTTGACTTCATCCGCAGGATACGGACCGTTGCCGTAGTCGGCGTCCGTATAAGCGACGAGTGAATCATAGGTCGTATAGTCCATCGTGCCGTATACGGCCGGGTTTCCGCCAAGATTTATCATGCTCCACGCCGTCACCGTGTCGCGCACAGTTCCGTTCGCGGTGATACAGTAGGTTCCCGGAGCGTCAAAGCGGAGCGTTGCCGCGCCCGCCGCATCCGTCATAGCCTCACCGAAAACGGACGCGCCGCACATATCCATCACAGAGACCGACACGCTCGACACAGGAACGGCGGCTCCGCCGCCCATTCCCTGATAGCCCTTAAGTGTCAGGGTAATATCGTCACCAACACCCACTGTAACACTCGAACGGTCAAAGCAGGTATACCAATCCGAATAATAGACATCATCCCGATTGATTGAGGCAGTCAGCCGGTCGCCGTCGTGCACGACATCTGTGCTGACACCGACCTGCAGCGCCTGCTCGTTCACGAAGAACAGGCAGTTGCTTGTCGAAACATCCCAGAGCTTCGTCACATAGCTTCCGCCGGTGTAGCTCTTGCCGTACATTTCATGCAGTTCGGCAAGCACGGCGTCCACCGTCGCCGTTCCGTCATCCGTTTCAACAGTGACCGGAACATCAGCGACCAGCGCCCCATTCTCGCAGGCAATGCTTCCGCGGTCGCTGACCGTGGCGTACACGGTAATATTTTCCGCCGCCCGGGCCGTGGCAGGCAGCAGGTTGACGAGCAGAATAAAGCTCATCAACAGGGACAGTACGCGCTTTTTCATGTTTTTTCTCCTTCCTTTGTCGAAAAAAGCGTCTGCACCTGCCCGCTCATGCGAGCCGCACAGACGCAAAAGGGCGCACTTCTCCCTCAGTCCTTACGGCCCCCGGTTCGGGCAGGAGCGCTCCATGTCGTCCGGGCATTCTGACTTATCTCCTCGTGGGAGCTTCACAGTGACCCGCTCGCGGGGCTTTTCACCCCATTCCCCCGTTCCGGTTTCCCGGATCGACCGCATGGAACAGTATAACTTTACCGTAGACTATGATAGAGAATCACGTCGAAAAAATCAAGCTAATTATGCCGCCGCGCCGAAACTTTCAGTGCCGCGCGCCGTCCGCACCGTCCTGCGCGCGCAGCAGTCCGAGATACGCACCAAGATAGAGCTTGTGCGTCACCGACAGCAGTGCCGCGCGCAGCAGACGCTTTTCGTCCGATTCCCCGCTTCCGACAGTCTCCGGCTGCTCACGCAGACCGAAAACATATTGCAGCAGGTTCTCGAACTCCTCGCAGAAATAGTTGTACGCAGCGGACAGGCTGTACGTCTCTCGCTGGATGCCGATGAGCAGTCGGATATCCTCCATCGCGGCCACGCTCTTGACGCAGGCAACAAACATGAGGTAGGCGATTGCCTCGGCGCTGTACGCCTTCTTCTCCGGATGCGGAATGAGGCGCTGCTTGACATAATTGCTCACCATGGACGCGGTGATCGGGCTGACGCCGCAGCCCATGAGCGATTGATTGACGTAACGCGTGACCTGTTCGAGATACAATCCCACATCGGGGATCTCGTCGAGCCGCGGGATGTGAAACGCCTGAACGGATTCCGTCAGCTGGCGGCGCTTTTCCTCTTCCATGAGCCATCCCCCCTTATTGTTTCTCTATCTTAATTCCTTTCATTCATATCTGTCAACAAGTTTTTCAAAAACCGATTGACAGATTTTCAAAATCGGTCTATGATAACAGCAGTATCATTCCAGATGCTTTGGAGGTTGCACCATGATAAAGTTGATCGCTGACTCTTCCGCAGACCTATATTTTCCGAAGGAGGGCATTTGCTTTGAATCCGTCCCCATGACGATTCAGGCGGGCGAGCGCAGCTTTACCGACGATAAAGACCTGAATGTACCCGAAATGCTGGACTATCTGGCCGCCTACAAGGGAAAATCCGGCACAGCCTGTCCCGGCCCGGAGCGCTGGATGCGCGCCTTTGAGGGGGCAGACGAAATCTTCGTTGCGACCATCACCAGCTCGCTCTCCGGCACCTACGGCTCTGCCATGGCGGCGCGGGATCTTTATTTGCAGGAGCACCCTGATGTCAAGATCCACGTTTTTGACACGATGACGACCGGCCCGGAAATGCGTCTACTGCTCGAAAAGCTCGCCGAGCTTGCCGCACAGGGAAAAAGCTTTGATGAACTCCGGCGCGCAGGCGAAGCGTACCTTTCCTCCACGCGGCTGATCTATTGTCTGCGCTCGCTGCACAACCTGGCACAGAACGGACGCGTGAGCCAGCTGGCCGCCAGTGCGGTCGGACTTCTCGGCATCCGCGTGCTGGCCATTGCCAGCACGGAGGGAACGGTTGAGCCGGTCGAGAAATGCCGCGGCGACCGCAAGGCGCAGTCATCCATGATCGAACGGATGATCGCTGCCGGCTACCGCGGCGGCAAGGTTCGCATCAGCCACGTCGACGATCCCGCCGCCGCACTGCGTCTTGAGCTCGCCCTGCACGAGCAGTTCCCGCAGGCGGATATTGAATTCTATCCCTGTCTTGGCCTTTGCAGCTACTATGCCGAGCGAGGCGGTATACTGGTTGGCTACGAAGTGGGGGCAGAACATTAAAGTTAAATGAAAAGGGGAGCCATGTCCGACCGGACATGGCTCCCCTTTTTCGCTTGAAATATTTTATTCGCCGTCAGCCAGCGTCTGTGCGTCGGCCACATACTGCTCGATCAGACCCTTTTCGGTCATTTCCGCAATCTTTTCATTGAGGTACTCGACAAAGTCCTCGTTGCCCTTCTGGACGCCGAGGGACGCGTTCTCCGTGGCCTTCTCAAAGCCGACATCCACCACGCTCAAATCATCGTTATTGGCGACATAGGCCTGCGCGACCAGAGATTCCAGCAGCACAGCGTCCACCTTGCCGGTCTTGACCTAACTGCATAACTATTCTATTATGCTGCCATATACGCTCATTGTCTGCGTACTTTTTCTTTTCTCATGCATGATTTTGCATGATTTTTCGAGTCAGTTGCTTTTCTGTTGTCAGAATGACCAGTGCCCCCGGCTGGCAAAGGAAACAAAATAATAAGGGACGGAGACTGCTTTGCAGTCTCCGCCCCTTTCGGTCTTTTGCATATTAAACCGCACCCATTAAAGCAGGATCGCCTCCAGCACGATCACTGTGCCGCAGCAGAGCATAGAGACCGGAAACAGCCCCAGTCCGCACCATGCGGCGGCGATCCCCATCAGCATTGCCGCCAAGCCGGCGGCAGGCAGCTGTGTGACGGTTGTGATGGCCGGAAAAGTCATAACCGCCAGCGTCACATAGGGCACATAATAAAGGAAGGAGCGTAGGAACGCACTTTTGATCGGCCTGCGGATCAGTGTGAGCGGCAGGACGCGGATCAGATACGTCGTGAGCGCCATCACAAGGATATAAAGGTAGGTCTTCATGCCCGTTCTTCCTCCTTATGCGGAAACAATGCGGCAGCCACCGCGGAGATCACGACCGTCAGCAGCAGGATGCGCATGCCCTCCGACAGCCCGCACAGCAGCGGCAGCACAGCGGCAAGCCCGCCAGCCAGAAAGCTCACGGCGATACAGCCGAGCACAACGCGATTCTTCTTCCCCTCCGGCACGATGATAGCCAGAAACATGCCGAAGAGCATCACGGAAAAGCCGCTCATCGCCCATACCGGCATCAGGCTTCCCATCATCACGCCAAGCATGGTGCCTACGCTCCAACTCGGCAGCACGATGGTCATAGCTCCGACATAGTACCACACGCTCAAATAGCCCGGCTGTGCAATGACGATGCCGAACATCTCATCCGTCAGGTCAAAGGCAATAAGCATCCGCTGGTAAAGCGGCATATCCGGTGCGAGCCGCTGGCTCAGGGCACAGCTCATAAGCATATAGCGCGCATTGATGACCAGCATCATCGCCGCCATCATCAAAAAGCCCGCATCCTCGGAAATGACGGTGATGCCGCCATACTCGCCGGCCGAGGCATTGTTCAAAAAACTGATCAAAAAGCCCTGCGCCGTATTCAGTCCCGCATTGCGGCAGCTGATGCCGAGGCCGAAGCTCACAGCCAGGTAGCCCAGTCCGATCGGGACACCGTCGCGCAGTCCCTGTAAATATTTTTCTCTTGTCATGCCATATATCCTTTTGTCTTTCGTCGGCACACGTGCCAAGGAGCATTATACGCTCCGGGCGAACACAAGTAAAGGGAGAAATGCAACGGCCCAAAACAAAAAGGGGCTGCCATCCTGACGGATGGCAGCCCCTTTTGACTTTTTATGTACAATGCGCTTACACACCGCTTGCGCCGTAGTTGCTCAACACGCGCGCGGAGGGATCCTTGACGTCGCAGCCCTCCCACTCCTTGTTCGGCATCCAGAAGTCCTTGACCATTTCCGCCTGACCGGGATAGTACTTCTCAAACAGCTCACGGTAGAGCAGACTCTCCTTGGTAAACGGCGTGGCAAAGGTATACTGCCTGCGTTTTTCCTCGTACTCCTCATCGGTGTACAGGCTTTCGGCATATGCCTTGAGATCGTCCACCATCGAGTGTCCGACCGCGTCGGAGAAGGCCGCCTTCTGCCGCCAGAGAATGTCATTGGGCAGGATGTGGTCGGCAGCAAAGGCCTCGCGCAGCAGATACTTTCCCATGTGATAGCTGTTGACCTTGAGCTTCGGGTCGATGCTCATGACATATTTCACAAAGTCAAGATCGCCGAACGGCACACGGGCCTCGAGCGAGTTGACGGCAATGCAGCGGTCAGCGCGCAGCACATCATACATATAAAGCTCGTCCACACGCTTTTTCGCCTCCTGCTGGAAGGCCTCGGGAGAGGGCGCAAAGTCGGTGTACTTGTAGCCGAAGAGCTCGTCGGAGATCTCGCCCGTCATCAGTACGCGCAGATCCGTCTGCTCGTGGATGGCCCTGCAGCAAAGGTACATACCCATGCTCGCGCGGATGGTGGTGATGTCATAGGTGCCGAGGAGCGCCACGACCTCCTCCAGAGAAGCGAGCACCTGCTCGCGCGTCATGATGACCTCCGTGTGCTCCGCACCGATAAAATCGGCGACCTCGCGGGCGTACTTGAGGTCGATGGGGTCAAGATCCATGCCGATGGCAAATGTGCGGATCTTTCTGCCGAGAAGCTTGGCGGAAATAGCGCAGACAAGGCTGGAATCCAGACCGCCGGAGAGAAGGAACCCAAGCGGCGCATCGGCGTCGAGACGCTTTTCTACACCCATGATGAGCTTTTCACGAATCGTCTTGCAGACGGTGTCGAGGTCGTCTCTGGAGTAGTCTGAAACGGTAGTCAGGTCGGCGTAGCGGACAAATCTGCCGTCGGCATAATAATGACCCGGCGGGAAGGGCATGATACGGTCACACAGCCCGACAAGGTTTTTTGCTTCACTTGCAAAAATGATGCCGCCGTCGGCAAGATAGCCGTAGAAAAGCGGGCGGATGCCGATGGGGTCGCGCGCAGCGACAAGGCTGCCCTTCTTGGAATCATAGATGATCATGGCAAATTCCGCGTCGAGCTTTGCAAACATCTCCACACCGTATTCGTGGTAGAGCGGCAGGATCAGCTCGCAGTCAGACTCGGACGCAAACGTATAGCCCTTCTCCTCAAGCTCCTTCTTCACCGGGCGGAAGCCGTAAAGCTCGCCGTTGCACACGGCCATGTCGCCGCCGAGATGGAAGGGCTGCATGCCCTCCTCGTGCAGGCCCATGATGGCAAGGCGGTGGAAGCCGAGCATGCCTTCTCCAGCCTTCTCCAGCCGGCTCATATCGGGCCCGCGGGAAACGGTGCGGTCAAAATAGGGTCTGACCTTCTCTTCCGTCAGTGTGTGGGATGTAAAACCGATGATTGCGCACATAAAAAAGCACCTCCGAATAAATAAGCAGCGATATCCTAAAATATTTTAGGACGAATCGCTGCGCATCCGTGGTGCCACCTAATTTGCTGATATGATATCAGCCCCTTTGCGGGGTTCCAACAAACCCCTGTGCTTTAACGCCGCACGCCGCGTCTTTCCTACAGGGCCGAAGCCGTTCAGATCGCTGCTCCCGAGTGTTATTCGCATGGCTTCCTTGTACCGGGCTTGCACTATCCCCGGCTCGCTGTGACCGATTGGCACATGGTACTTGTCTCGTTCTTTGCATTTGCGCTTTATCAAATTGAATGAGTGGATTATAGCGCCGTCACGAGTTTTCGTCAATGTTGCACCTCACCAACATTTTTCTCTTGTTTTTGTCCATTTTATACAGGATAAACGAAACTGCACATCTGCATAAATTTTCTCTTGCGGCGGAAAAAAATGTGTGCTACACTTCTCTCAACTTCAGGAAAGGAGAAAGTCGAAATGTCTGTCATCACTTTTACTAATGTCAATATGACCGCAGCACAGCACTTCTGTGCCGCTTTCTCCTGCTGCTTTGCAGCACTCTCCTCCATCATTATTATTCTGGACGTCGGCATGCTGCCGGCGTCCATTCTTTTGTCTCTGGTGCTGATTATTCTGGCGCTTCTGGCGCCCATCTCCATCAACATCCCCGGATCATGGCGCACCGCCTGACCACACGCCGCCCGCCGCAGAGCGCGCAAGCGTGAATGATCGTCAGTAAACGGCTCCGTCGATTCGGCGGGGCCATTTTCTTTTTTTGGCTCTCTTCCGTTTCTGTCCGGTCGGCAGGCGCGGAGGAGCGCCGCCAAATTCAAGAAAGCGAGATTACTCCAATGGAATTCGTAAACTTCTTCATGGCGTTCAGTCCCATCCTCGTCGTCCTTGTCGGCATTCTCGGCTTCCGCCAGTCCGCCAAGCGCGTCGCCCCCATCTCCCTTGTCTGGACGCTGATTTTAGCCTTTACCTATTTTAATGTAACCGGCGCGTCCTTCTCCGATAATGTCAAGGCCTTCGACCCTCTGATCTGGAAGGGCATCAAGGAGGGCCTCAAGATCGTGCTGATGGTCTTTGGCGCTTTCACAATCCTCAACCTTCTGCGCGAGACCGGCGCGATTGAGGACGTCAAGGCCACCATTGCCAAGATCAGCGACGACCGCCGCGTACAGCTCGTCGTGATCGGCATGATGCTCCCAATCTTCCTTGAGGGTGCTGCCGGTGCAGGCGCGCCCGCCGCCATCGCCGCCCCCTTCCTCGTGGCACTTGGCTTCGATCCTGTCACCTCCATCGCCATCGCCCTGCTCGGCGACGCGACGCCCGCCTCCTGGGGCGGTGCGGGCCTGACCACCATCAACGGTGGCGCGGCGCTTGTTGACGCCGGCGTTTCCACCGTTTCACTCAACGCCGCAATGGTCGGCCGCTTCCATATGTTCGGCGTGCTCGTCATTCCCTTCATCATGGTCGGCATGGCCTTCGGCAAGAAGGGCTTCAAGGGCGCGGTGCCCTACCTCTGCTTCGCCGGCATCTCCACCAGCGCGACCATGTTCTTCCTCTCCAACTTCATCGGTGCGGAGGTAACGTCGATGGGCACCGGCCTCATCTCCATGCTCTTCTCCGTTGCCTACGTCAAACTCGTTGGTGTCAACACGCCCGAAGAATTCCGTCATCACGCCACGGCGCATGTGCACGAATACTCCCCCTTCCGCGCGCTCTCTCCCTACATCTATATGCTCATCCTGCTCCCCCTCGTCCGCTACGGCTTCCCCGCCGTCGTGGAAAACGGCTTCGCCCTCATGTGCACCTTCGGCTATATCTTCTGGGTCGACATCGTGATCCTCGTGTGCGGCATGCTCGGCGCAGTAACGCTCGGCGTGAGCGCGAAAAAATATTCCGAGGTCTGCCAGAAAACCGTCGGCAATGTTCTTCCTGTGCTCATCACGATGGGCAGCCTGCTCATCGTTTCCTATATCATGCAGTCGTCCAACACCGGTATGATGAGTCTCCTTGCCTCTGATATCGCCGCAGTGGTCGGACGCTTCTATCCGGCGGCGGCCGTCTTTATCGGTTCGAGCGGCGCGTTCATCACCGGCACTGGCCTTGGCTCGAACATCATGTTTGCCCAGATGCATATTGACGCGGCGGCTTCGCTCGGCATGAACCCCATCACCATCTTCGCCGGCCAGAACGCTGGCGCCTCGCTCGGCAACCTCATCTGCCCGAACAACACCGTCGCCGCCTGCGCGACCGTCGACCAGATCGGCAAGGAAAACCAAGTCATGAAGCACACGCTCCTCGCGTTCGGTATCATCCTTGTGATCTACATGGTGCTTGCCATGCTCTATACATGCGTGCTCTTCCCCGGCTACGGGATGTAAATTCAGCTGTGATTATAATGGAAATAGAAAGGAAGTAGTTTTTATGGCAAAGAAAAGAGTTCTCGGTGTGGTCGGCATCGGCCACGTCGGCGCGCACGTCGCGTATTCTCTTGCAATTCAGGGTATCGCCGACGAGCTGGTGCTCGTCGATCAGAATGAACAGAAGGTGGCCAGCGAGGTGCAGGATCTGCGCGACGCCGTCGCCTACATGCCCCACCGCGTCACCGTCCGCGCCGGTGATTTCGCCGACCTCGGCGAATGCGATGTGATCGTCAACAGCGTCGGTAAGATTGAGCTGCTTCGCGGCACGCACAACCGTCTGACCGAGATGGACTTCACCATTCCCGCCGTGCGCGGCTACGCCGAGAAGATCAAGGCCAGCGGCTTTGATGGCGTACTCATCAACATCACCAATCCCTGCGACATTGTCACGCGCGAGCTGGCGCTGCACCTCGGTCTCCCCCGCGGACGCGTGTTCGGCACCGGCACCGGACTTGATACCTCCCGCCTGCTCAGCGCGCTCTCGCGCCAGACCGGTGTTGACCACAAGTCCATCACCTGCTACATGATGGGCGAGCACGGCAACCAGCAGTTTGCCCCCTGGTCCTGCGTCAGCTTCCACGGCATGCCGCTAGACGAGTGGGCCAAGACCGACGAGCGCTTCCGCTTTGACCGTGCGGCACTGCAAAAGGAGTCCATCGGCGGCGGCTGGGTGACCTTTGCGGGCAAGTTCTGCACCGAGTACGGCATTGCCACCACGGCGGCCCGCATGGCGCACATCGTGCTCCACGATGAAAAGGTCATCATGCCCGCCAGCGCAGAGCTGTGCGGCGAGTACGGCGAAGAGGGCCTGTTTGCCGGCGTCCCCTGCGTCATCGGTGCGAACGGCGTCGAACAGGTCGTTGAGCTGCCGCTCACGGCGGAGGAAAAAGCGACCTTCCACGAGTGCTGTGAAGGCATCCGCCACAATATGGAGCATCTCAAGGAGATCTGAGAAAAGGAAAGGAGTTCTCTCTTATGAATATCACTTACGTGGAAAATACACATCCCGGCACGCTGCCGCCGTCCGACAAGCTCGGCTTCGGCTCCGTGTTCACCGATCACATGTTTATCATGGACTACAGTGCCGATCAAGGCTGGCATGATGCGCGCATCGTGCCCTACGGCCCCATCTCCCTCTCCCCCGCCGCCAGCGTCCTGCACTACGGTACGGAGGTCTTTGAGGGCATGAAGGCCTACCGCCGTCCCGACGGCGCGGTGCAGCTCTTCCGTCCGTGGGAGAATGTCGCCCGCCTGAACCGCTCCTGCGAGCGTCTTGGCCTGCCGCAGGTCGATCCCGACGATGCGCTTCAGGCCATCAAGGAGGTCGTCCGCGTCGACCAGAAGTGGGTTCCGAACGATCCCGGCACGTCGCTCTATATTCGCCCCTTCCTGTATTCCACCGATCCGACGCTGGCTCTGCATGGTGTGCATGAAGCGTCGTTCGTCATCATTCTCTCCCCCTCGGGCAGTTACTTCTCCGACGGTCTCAAGCCCGTTCCCATCATGGTCGAGACCGAGGATGTGCGCGCGGTGCGCGGCGGCACAGGTGAGGCCAAGTGCGGCGGCAACTACGGTGCAGCCAACCGCGCCGGCGAGCGCGCCGAGGCCAAGGGCTATTCGCAGGTCCTCTGGCTCGACGGCGTGGAGCGCAAATACGTCGAAGAGGGCGGCGGCATGAACGTCATGTTTAAGATCAACGGCACCGTTGTCACTCCCGCCCTGACTGGCTCCATTCTGCGCGGCGTCACCCGCAAATCCGCCATTGAGCTGCTCAAGAGCTGGGGCGTTCCTGTGGAGGAGCGCCTGCTGAGCGTGGACGAGCTTTTCGAGGCCGCCAAGACCGGCGCGCTTGAGGAAGCGTGGTGCATCGGCACGGCTGCCGTCATCTCCCCCATCGGCGCGCTCGGCTGGGGCGATCAGCGTTACGAGATCAACCACAACGAGATTGGTGAGATGTCCCAGAAGCTCTACGACGAGCTCACCGGCATTCAGTGGGGCACAAAGCCCGACCCCTTCGGCTGGACACTGCGCATCTGAGTTTCCGCTTTTCGAAAAGCCATTCCCCTGCATACGGGGAATGGCTTTTTCTCTCATTTCCGGCTACGATCCATTATTTTTAGAACTTTTTTCCAATTCCACATTGATCCTGCGGTTATTTCGTACTATTCTATTACTATTCTTGCAAATACGACAAGGGGGACGCCCCACCCATGGAAAGAAGCCTTACAACCGGCAGTGTGTTGAAAAACGTCATACGTTTCTCTCTGCCCTATCTGCTCTCCTACTTTCTGCAAACGCTTTACGGCATGGCCGATCTTTTCATCATCGGCCAGTTTGAGGAAGTATCCAGCACCACTGCCGTGTCGGTCGGCTCGCAGTTCATGCACATGGTCACCGTGATGATCGTCGGCCTCGCCATGGGTGCAACGGTCAATATCGCACAGGCGGTCGGCGCGAACGACCGCCCCCGCACCTCTGCCTGCATCGGCAACACGGCCACGCTCTTTCTCTCGCTCTCCGTTATCCTGACCGCCGTTCTTCTTATGTGCCGGGACGGTATCATTGCCATTTTGTCCACCCCTGCCGAGGCAGTCGCCGGCACGGCGGAATATCTGACGATCTGCTTTATCGGCATTCCGTTCATCACAGCCTACAACATCATCAGCTCCATCTTTCGAGGCCTCGGCGACAGCAAGAGCCCCATGTACTTCATTGCCGTTGCCTGTGCAGTCAACATTGGGCTTGACTACCTCTTCATGGGTGCACTGCATCTCGGCCCTGCCGGTGCGGCCCTTGGCACCACGCTCTCTCAGGCGCTCAGCGTGCTGATCTCCCTTGCGGTGATCCGGCGGCGCGGCAGCATCGCTCTGAGCCGGGATGACTTCAAGCCCCAGCGGGAAGTGACCGGCCGCATCCTGCGCATCGGCATCCCCGTCACGCTTCAGGACGGCTTTATTCAGGTCTCCTTCATGGTCATCACCATCATCGCAAACCGCCGCGGATTGACCGATGCGGCGGCAGTCGGCATTGTGGAGAAGATCATGAGCTTTCTCTTCCTCGTTCCCTCGTCCGTGCTCTCCACCGTTTCCGCGCTCGGTGCGCAGAACATCGGCGCGGGCAAGCCGGAGCGCGCATTGGAAACGATGCGCTATGCCGCCGCGCTCGCTTGCGGTCTGAGCTTCTTCGTCTCCGTGCTCGTCCAGTTCGCCGCGGAGCCGATCGTTGGTCTTTTCACCGACGCCGCACGCGGCGACGGTGCAGAGGTCATTCGTCTCGGCGGGCAGTATCTTCGCAGCTACGTGTGGGACAGCTGTCTGGCCGGACTTCATTTTGCCTTCAGCGGCTATTTCTGTGCGCGCAGCAGATCCGGGCTCTCGTTCCTGCACAATCTGCTCTCCATCCTTCTGGTGCGCATTCCCGGCGCGTATTTTGCCTCGGCGCTCTTCCCGCAGACGCTCTTCCCCATGGGGCTTGCCTCCACCTTTGGATCCCTGTTCTCTGACATTGTCTGTGTGATCGCGTTTATCTGGCTCATGCGGCGCGATAAGCGCGGCAAAATTTGACAAGTAATGCGGAGATTACTATACGTTTCTTGTATTTTCCCCATTTTATCCGCTCGGGCCGCAGCATGGACGGCCCGCGCCGTCTTTTTGCGGACGGTCGGAAAGGAAGGAAGTAACGGATCATGGAAGAAAAGCAGAAAATCCTGATCGTTGACGACTCGGAGATCAACCGCGCCCTGCTAAAAGGAGATCCTCGGCAACAGATATCAATACGAGGAGGCCATCAACGGCTCCGACGCGATCTTCTTTCTGCGTCACACGCCCGACATCGACCTGATGATGCTCGACATGGTCATGCCGGATATGGGCGGTTTTGCCGTGCTGGAAACCATGAACCGCTATCACTGGATCGAGCAGATTCCTGTCATCGTTATCTCCGCGGAGCAGACCGACGATTTCATGGAGCGCGCCTACACGCTCGACGCGACGGACTACATCCGCCGTCCCTTTCCAAAAAATCAGGTCAAACGGAGTTGATCCGTTTGACCTGAAATTCTGTTTTTGCCAATTCCTTATCCTGTTGATCCGTAATGCAGAAGGACACGGAAAAAATTCCCGTCGTTTCTTCATAGGTAAGTGTCAGGCCGCTGACCTTCAGCCCCTCGGGATATGCGGCGGAACTGAGAAGCTTATTCTCTCCGAGCAGCACCTTGCCATCCACAATGCCGAAGGCCTCGCCCTGCTCTTCACCCTCCACCGAGCCGATGTCGCGCACGAAAATTTCCAGCACCTCCTGTGCCTCATTCGTGACCACCGTTCCGCAAAAGCGAAGCTTGTCGCTCAGCACCGTCGTCAGGGTAGAGCGAAGTGTCTGCGCCTGCGACATCGCCATGGAGCTTCGGTAGTTCCTTGTCCCGAACGATACGCCCGCCGCCACAAGCGCGCTCACCAGCAGCACAATGATAATCGTACTGAGCATTTCGACCAGCGTGACGCCTCTGTTGTCTTTCAGATACTTCATGGCGTGTCTCCTGTTCTGGGGGAGGGATAGTAGAGGTATTCATTCTCTCGGTAAAGCTCCACTTCCGGAACGCCGTTCTTTCCCGACACGGTCTTTCGGCCGCCGGTATCCTCCAGCGTGATCGTCACCGCACCGAGAGCCTCTGCGCCGTCATAGCGGAAGGAAACATCCTCCTCCCGCACTCTCGCATTGATCTTTGCCGCTGTGATGGCCGCGGTGGTCAATATCCCAAATGCCATCACGGCAATAAGGACGGAAGCCAAGCTCTCGACCAGCGTTTCGCCGCGTTGATCCTTCAGTTTTTTCATGCCGACGCCCCCTTGCTGATTTTCGCCGAGTTCCATGTGATGCTCGTTTCCTGCTCTGTTTTTGTGCCGCTGTCTCCCCCCAGCGAAACGACCTTTGGTGTGCCGACTGTCTTTGTACCCTTCACCTCAAGCGTCATCACGCAGTCGTTATCGCCGGCATCCGGCAAGGAAAAAATGATGGTGATATTAAAGTCATCATCCATCGTATATACCGCCTGGACAGTTTTAAGCTTGCCGGAGGAATCCTCTCCAGAGGTGGCCGAGGGTGCAGCCGAAAGCTCGATCGTGCTTCTTCTGAAGATCGTGCGTTCCGCATCGTCGTCGATGCAGTCGTTGAGCCACGGCGCCATCAGGCCCTCGGGCCGCTTATACGCGACGGAGGTGCTTGTGCTGCTGTGCTCCTGTCCCTCTTCATCCAGCCATGTCCGCTCGATCGTGGTTTCCGTGCGGCTATAGGTCTTCCCGAGGATGCTCTCGCGCACCAGTTCCGCCGCAGAGCTGACGGTCAGGTAATTCTGCTGTGCCTCGCGGTCTGTGTGCATGTTCTTCGCCGCGCTGACCGCCGCCGCAAGCACGACCGCACTGACCATCGTTGCAAGCACAAGCAAAAGGAGAACCATCAAAATGGTTTCGCCGCGCTCATTGTGCAGTTTTTTCATCTTTCCGGTCCTCCTTTCTTTGTTTTAGTCTGCCGCTTTTGCCATAACGCTGGCCGAAAGAATGGTTTCACCATGGAACGCCATGCCGTTGGGCAGCGTATAATCCGCACTGACGAGCAACGACACATCGCCCTCGCTCACGCCCTTGATCATGACCGTGGACGGGTCGGTCGTGCTAAACTTTGTTGCCGCGATGGTCGCATCAGAGCTCTCCACGCTCCATTTCACACCGGTGAGCTCCTGCCCCGCCGCGTCCTTTGCACTCAGACGCAGCGACGCCTCGCCGCCGATATTGATCGAGACGCTGTCCGGCTCGGCGGTGACGTTCAGCTCCGCGCCCACCGTCACCATCAGCCGCGCCTCATAGCCGCCGGCCGTCACGGTAATCTCCGCCGCACCCGCCTTCAGGCCGGTAAGCGTAATGATGTAGCCGCCGATGTCGGCGTCCGGGTTGCGTTCCACGCCGCCGACCGTCACAATGCTCTGGTCGGTGTATTCAAACTTCGGGGTCTCCGCCGTACCGATGGCAACACCGCGCGGGATCAGTTCCAGCGTAATCGTGGAGGCGTTGGCCTCGGCGTTAAAGTCCGTAAGCAGATCGATCGAAGCAATGCCGCACGACCAGTAGAGGCCGGTCTTCGGCCATCTGCCGTAGTGCAGATTGACCGTTTCGCCCAGCGCACTGGTCTGACGCAGCACCGTGGGGAAGGGGTAATCCTGCGCCAGCAGCTCGGTGTCCGCGCCGGGGAAACTGTACTTGCCGTGAACCTGCGCGCCGTCCTCCTCGCTCGTCACCCAGTCATAAGACGCGTTCGCGTCGGTGCGGCCGTTGTTGAGCGCGTCCACAAAGTTGTTGAAGTTCTTGCTCGCGCCGTTGGCCGCGTTGGCCGTCTGGATACCGGACTCGCCGATGAGCTGCGACATCTGTGTATAGGTGAGCTTTGTCAGGCCGTCAAGCGTGCGCTTGTTCCATCCGGCCGCGCTCCACATATACCGGTTCAGATACAGCAGATCACCGTTGAGCATATCCTGCTGCAAGCTCGTGTTGCCGTTGAGGATGCTGTACATGGATTCCCTGCCATCGTTATAGCACATGGAGAGTTTCTCGAACTTCAAATATTTGAGCGTGCTCTCCCCCAGATAGTAGCAGTTTTTGATCGTTACACGTCCGTTGCCGTCCGCATAGCGGTCAGCCAGACTGCCGATCACGCTGATGCCGGTGATAGTTCCCTGCATCTCCGGCAGCTCCAGATAGGTATAGCAGTTCTCAAACACTGGACTGCCATCCGTCGGCCCCTGTCCGTTACTGTCCGTGAAGTTGATAAAGTTGGAAGAAAAGCCGCTGCCGCCGATGCCGCCGATGAACTCAGTGGTCGCGGGGTTCAGATTATCGTTCTTGCGTCCCATCGAGTCCCAACCCGCACGGTTAGCCGACCACTTGATCTGCGTATCCTCATTGACGACAAAGGACTTATTGCTGTCATCACCGCTTTTAATACGTTCTTTGAGTGTATCCTCCGAAACGGTGATCTTACCGCCGGTGTAACAGTCTGTCGCCTTATAGCGCAGACCGCCCACCAGACCGCCGACACGGACGAAGTTTCCATAGAGCGCGGAAGCGAGAGACCCGTCCACTTTCCACAGATGTGTGCAATTGACCTCGATATCCACCACAGCGGAGCACTTTTTCAAATCAACATTGGAAACGCCGACCAGACCGCCCACCACCGCTTCGCCGAGGGCCAGCATATTCTTGCTGTTGTCCTCGATCTTGTAGCCTGCGATGGCGCAGTTTTCGATGGTGCTGCTGCCATTGTTATAATCATAGGCAATGCCGACCAGGCCGCCAAGCGCATACGCGCACTGATATTCCCGAACATTGGATGGCGGTGATTTGCTCGATCCATCCTGATAGTTCCAAGACGACGGATCTGAGCTGCGTTGGATCACGGCGTTGTTATCGCTGTAGAGGATGATATTCTGAATCGTTGCACCGACCGTCGTTCCGAACAGGCCGACATTGTAACAGGGCGAGTCGATATCAATGTTCTTGATGTAGTAGTTCTGTCCATCATAGCTGCCACCGAACCAGTTATAGAGGATTGACTTATAACGCTCGCTCTCCCACGTGTGGATCACCGCACCGGCAATGGGGGCGAGCTGCTTGTTGCCCGCTACATTGGTCTTTTTGTCCACCGGGCCGCGGCCTGCGCCATTGAGGTCGTGCGTCTGCTTCCAGTTTCGGATCGTATGACCTGCGTTTTCCCTGGTCTGCGTACCTCGCGTAATAATGCTGGCATATTGCAGATAAGGGAAGGTCTTATAGGTCTCAGCGTTGACGTAGCGGTCCGTTTTCCCGACATAGCCGGTATAACTCCAGTTGATAAACTGTAACTGCTCGACCGAACGTATCTCATACTCCCGATCCGTCTCGCCCGGCTTCGCCGTGCTTCCCACCAGCGTGCCGTAGCCGCCGGTATAGCTCAATGCGTTGCCGAAGAAGGGACAGATCTCAAAATTATAGATTTTCCCATTTTCCTGACCGGATCTTCCGTAGAGCTGCCACGTTGTATTCTGCTGGTCAGCGGAAAGCAGGCGCAGACTGCCGCTTTCCGCACCGGTCTCATAAACCATGAAATCGTAGCCCGGAATATATTGCCTGAGCGACTGGCGGACATCATCTTTCGATGTACCGGTGACGCAGTAGTTGCTGCTGGTCAGCCTCGGTTCACTCTGTCCGTCGCGCCAGTAGTAGCCATAGCCAAAGGCCGTGACCACGCCACTGTCGTCGTGAGCCTGACAGAGGCTGCTGCCCTGCTTCTCCACTTGTCCTTCAAAGCCAACATAAGAGATGCGGTAGCCGGCGTTCGCGCCGCCTTCCTCCTTTTCCCAGTAGAAAACGCCGATTTCGCCAAGGTCGGCCTTGACCACCCAGTCTCCATAGTGCTGTACCGTTTTGCCGTCCGGTCCGGTCACAACGCCCGGATAGGGGTAGGCGTCCGAGGCAGAGCCGCTCTGCGGATGGTCGTAGGTGTTCTCCGCATCGACCGTTTCAAAGCCGGAAAGCCCCAGCGTCATGAGATCCTCGTCGGAAACCGCCGTTGCGGCGGCCCCGGTGGGATACTGGTACAGGTTGATCTGCCCACGGTAGGAATACGTTCCGCCGCCGAGATAATAGCACTCGGCTGTGCTGCCGGAGGGCGCGAAGGCATAGGTGTCCGCGCCGGCAGAACTCATCGCCACGCCGCAGTAGTCTCTGCGCAGCGAGCCGCGGTTCTCCGCGACAAAGCCGGCAATCGTCACATCACCGCCCTTGATCTGATCGACATGGAGCATGCCCATGGCATAGGACTGGCGGATGTGTCCGCTGCTATAGCCTGCAAAACCGCCGACGCGCACCGTGGAAAGATAACTCGTAGCACTGATCTCAGACAGAACAGCGCTGCATGCACGGATCGAGCCGGTATTATAGCCCGTCAGCGCGCCGGCATACACCGTGCTGCCGCGGTCTGCGCTGAGGATGCGGGCGGTCTTGCTGCCGTTGCTGATGAAGTAGCCCGACACCGAGCAGTTATAGATGCTGCCGTCGTTCTCTCCTGCCAGAACGCCGATATGAACCGTCCGGAGCTCAATGATGCCCTTAATGCGGATGGACTGCTCCTCCTCGCCGCGGAGCACAATGTTGCGAAGCTGGCCTCGGCTGCGGCCGAACATGCCCGCATAGTCTCCCTCTGCCGTAATCGACAGGCCCGTGATGGGCCAGCTGCCACCGTTATAGATATGAGTAAATGGCTTTGCGCCGGTGCCGATCGGCGCCTGCGCGGCCACGGTTTTTCCGGATACGGTATAGCTTCTCCAGCTGTAGGAGGGGTAATCAATGCTCCGTTCCTGCGAAAATGTCGCATTTTTGACCAGTCTCGTGCTATAAGCGTCGTAATAAAGGCTCAGAGCATAAAGCTGGCGCGCCGTGCGGATGCTGATGGTCTGCTCGCCCGCATCGGCCGTGGACACATCGCCTTCCGTCACCGTCTTGGCAAAGTGAGGGTTGTAGGCATAGGTCTGCGTTCCGATGCTGATGGAATAGTAGAAGCCTGTCTCCGGCAGAGCCGCACGGTCCACCAGCGCCGTCGGCAGTGGGAGAAGATAGTATGTCTTATCCTCGTTTGTAAACTCGATCGCGCTGTCCTTTTTGAGTTCGACCGGCGAGGTGGCGTTGATCCCCTCGCCCATCACAGTCAATCCACTCTCCGGGATCGCGTTCTTATCTTCGTAGACCACACCGTAGCCATCGCCCAGAACATCCGATGTATCTGACAGGGCGGACTTGCCGCCGCCGTAGAAGCCCCAACCGTCCGTATAGCGCTCGTAGTACACCAGCGTGCCGGGCTCAAACTCCGCCTGCCAGTCGCCATAGTGCGGAAGATCGGTCAGCTTGGGATAGGAATAGGCCGTCAGGCCGAGACCCTTTTTGAGGTTATAGGCCATTGTGCTCTCGCCCGTCACCGCCGTAAAGTCGCCGCCGAGCTTTTGCGCGGCATTTACGCGGTTCTCGCCGCTCCACTGCGTATAGCTCACCTGTTCTGTACCGGTAAGATTTTTCTCTGCCCCAGCCAGATAAAATACATTCTGAAGCTGCGGCATAGCGATTGAGGGACAAGCCGTGGAATATGTCAGCATCTGCTCCGCTTCCAGCGGAGCGGCGGCGGTATAGCAGTTTATCAGGCTGTCCTCTTCGGTCATTTCGATGGCCGTCAGCCCCGCCGTGATCCCAGCCGACAAAAAGCCCGCTGCATAGCAGTTTTTTAATAGCAGCGTCGATGTGGCGCTTGCAGTCGTGCCGACAAGGCCCGCTGCCGTGCCGGTATTCCCCGCATAAAGATAGCAGTCGGCATAGGAGTGCTCTACCGTCAGGCTGCTGTCTGTCCGGCCGATCAGGCCGCCCGCAGCCTGATCGCCGTGAAGCACCGTCGCCGCGAAGCTGTTCGTCACGCTCATGCGGCCCGACGCGGTACCGACCAGTCCGCCGGTGATCCTGCCGTCGAGCCAGAGATCCTGTTCCGTTTTTCCGGTCAGATGGTCGTGAACGCCGCGGCTGAGGTAAACCTGACAGCCGTCGATCACCGCGCTCTTCGTGACCATGCCGGCCAGCGCGCCGACGCTCCCCGTGCCCTTGACCTTTGCGCCGGAAAGCCGGATGCCGTTGAGTGCGTCACCGGCAAAGGATGCGAAAAGGCCCGCATCACCGCTTGTATCCACCGTCAGGTCATAGATCACGGGATGATACACCGTACCATCCTCATCCTCAACACTGCTGGTGTAGGTGCGCAGAGCGCCGTTGCGGATGGGCTGGAAGGTCTTTGTTCCATACAGGCTGTCCCAGCCCTCCTCGCTTGTACTGACGAACTGAATGTCCGCCTCCTGAATGGCCGTCGTAATATCCGTCACGCCGGAGTCCTGATCCAGATTCTGAAGATGGCGGCCATAGGTGAGCACCGCCGCCTTTCCGCCGTCCGCCTGAGGACGCACCTCCTCAAAAAGGCTGTTGGTCGTGCATGAAACCTCTTTGGCGTCGACCAGCTTATCCTTGCTCGAAACGCGGATCGTAACCGTCAGGTCGCTGCCGGGCATCAGTCCGCTGAGCCTGTTCTGTTCGGCAAAGCGCATCTCATCCGTCAGCTCATCAAGCGTCAGCGTTGCCTCGTATCTTCTCGTCGTGAGCAGCTTGACCTCGTCGCCGCCGAGCTGGAAGCTGACCTTGTTTCTGTTCTCATCGGTGATCGTTGCGTAAAACTCCAGCGGGTACGCGCCCTGACGGTCGCAGACGACCTTGACCTGAAGCCGCTCGGCGTTGATGAGCGTCAGCTCCGGATCCAGCTCGCCGGTGCTCACCGAGTCGATGGCGTCACCGCCATAGTAGCCGAGCACCGCGCCGCCGTCAAGGCGGCGGCTGCGGATGCGGTAGAAGTCCCGCTCCGCCGCCGAGAGCGTGATGACCTGCTCGCTGTAAAACACCGCGTAGACGCTGCCGCTCGCGGGGTTGAACTCCACGATCCAGTACGCGCCGCGCACCCCGGCCTCCAGCTGATCCTCGGGCAGGATGGCATAGGCGGCGGAGGATGTATCGTCACGGCTCTCCGAGGTCACAAAGCAGAGCGTGTCTGCCTTGATCGTCTCGTCCCCCTCGCTGTCGAGCGGCTTGTAGCCCAGCGCGCTCACATCCGCCATATCAAGCTGATAGAGATCCTTCATGCCCGCCGCCTGAAGCTGCGTCATGCGGTTCTGCGCGGCAGCGAATACGATCTCTGCCTTGCCGTCAAGCTCCGTCTGGCGCAGATCCTTCTGCATCCGCGTGATCGGGATCATGGCAAGAGCAAACAGGACGACAAGGATCCCCACCGCCAGCAGAACCTCTGCCAGCGTAAACCCGCGTTTGTCGTTCCTGTTTGCTCTTTTCATCGCTGTATTCTCCTTTGCCGTGTTACGGCGCGACCTCAAAATAGGTGATGACCATGGAGGTGCGCACTTCGCTTGTGCCCTTTCCCTTATCCGTATTTCTCTGAATACTCAGGTCGGAGATCCTGTTGACATTTTCGCTCTCACACAAAAGGTCGAGGATCTCGCGCGACTGCTCGTAGGTATTCGTTGTGTATGTCAGCGAGAGCGGGCGCAGGATCACATAGTCCTCCGACGTCGTTCCGGCGGAAAAATCAAGCGAATACTCCTTCGCGCGCGTGAGGATGACGTTGAGATCCATCATCAGCCGCCCGCTGTTGTCATAGGCCGGAATGGGCTTCGCCTCGCCCTCGGCGCGCAGTGTTTCAAGCGAACGCTCCATGCTGCGCTTGTGCTCAAGCCGAACAAGCAGACCGTCCATTTCGGTCTGCTCCTGCTCGGTGTTGACGCGGCAGACGTCGATCTGATCGTTGATCGGCTCATAAATGAGCTTAAAGTAGCCAAGCGTGAGCACAAGGATCACCAGCACCAGCAGCAGTGTTTTCTCTCTGCCTGTCAGTTCGCGGTTCATTCGCCCACCTCCTCGGTCTTGAGCGCAATGCTCAACGAGAAGTCGAGCAGCAAATCTGTGCGGTCCTTATCCGTTTCCGCCACATTGAGCTCCACGCGGTCCACGATGGGATTCTGCTCGATCATGCGGAACATTTCGGAAATGCGCGCAAGCGTCATGCCGGACATGTTCACGAGCACGCTGTTGCCAAGCACCTGGATCGAATTGACCGTACCGTTCGGCATCATCTCCGTCTCAATGAGATCCAGCACATCCTGACGGCTGACGTTGGAAAACAGTCCCGTGTCGTCCTCACCCGTCCAGTCCATCGAATAGCTGCGGTATTCGTTGAGAACCTTGTCGTAATCCGCCAGCTCCTCCTGCACCGCTTCATACTGCCGGTGCACCTGCGCGTAGGCCTCCTCGGCCTGTGAAAGGCGCCGGTACTGGTCGATCACGCCGAACTTCGCCGCCAGACCGGCAAGCAGCACGATGACGGCGCAGCCGATCACCAGCGTGAGCACCGTGCCGGTCCGTTTTTCGTGCATATTCAGGTTGATGCCGACCTTGTGCGGGTAGCGCCCGAGCCTGCGCACCGCGCGGGCGGCGTCCGTTTTCTTTTCCTTACTCATCTCGATCCCTCCCGGAAGGCCTCATACGCTGCCGATGCGGCGCGCAGATACAGCCACGGCTCCGCCGGGCAGTCCTCCGACGGAAGCAGCTCCTTCGCCGGCAGGATGGTCAGGCCGGTCGTCTCGGCGATCGTTCTGCACATCGGCTCCACGCCGCCTCCGCCGCCGCAGAGATAAAGCTCATGCAGCTCGCGGTCGCGGTTGTTGTAATTATAAAAGTTCACCGCGCGCATCAGCTCCGCCGCCATGCGGCCGTAAAGCTCACGGGCGTAATCGGATTCCAGCACACCGTTGTAGTCGCTCTCCTTGTACCCGTGCGCCACGTGGATGTCCACGCCGCAGTGGTCGGCGATCAGGCGGTCAAGCTCCGCGCCGCCGATCTCAACGCCGCGGCGGCTGTCGAAGCGGTCGCCCTGAAAAATGTGCAGATAGGTGCTCGCGTGGCCAAGGCTGACGATGCAGCGTCCCTTGTCCGGCGCGCCGGTGCGCGCCATATAGTCTGCAAGCAGTGCGCCGTAGGCGCTCTCCGAGGGCGTGAGAACCTTGAGCTTGAAGCCCGCGCGGCGGAACATAGCGCGGTACGCCTCCACCTGCGACTTGAGCATCGCGCAGGCGAACAGCTCGATCTCCTTCACCTCGCCCGCTTCATCGCGGACGTAGTTCTGGACGGAGTAATCGAAGAAATACTTGCTCTTCTCCTCCGTCAGGAAGTCGTGAAACTCATACGGCAGATTGTACCTCAGCTGCTGCTCGGTCATGGCCGGAACGGTCAGCGTGCGGGAATAAAAGTCTGCGCTCGGCAGCGCCAGCGCCGCGTCCACCAGCGGGATACCGTTGCGCTTGGCCGCGTCGCGCAGGAAATCCGCCATCGCGTCCATCGAAAGGATGCGCCCCTGCGACACCATAGCGTCGGGCAGCTCTGCCATAGTGGTCTTTTTCAGAGCTTTTCCGGCGTAATATGCCATTTTTACGCTGTTTTCGCCAATGTCGAAGCCAACGATCTTACCCATAATTCTATCTCCTTACAAAAGGCTCACATACCAGTTGATAAACGGTCCGCCGACAAGCTCCGCCAGCCACGCGGCCAGCGCGATCGACGGCCCCCACGGAAGCGGCTCGCCCTGCCGCCTGCGTGCAATGAGGGCAAAGGCAATGCCGATCAGGCAGGCGAGGAAGAGGCAGACAAGGTTCTTCCCCAGCCCCAGAAACAGCCCCGTGAGAAACAGCAGCTTGAGATCGCCGCCGCCCATGGCCTCGCGCCCCATGCATTTTTCCATCACCAGTACAGCCAGCAGCAGCCCCAGCGAAACCCCAAAGCCGCCGAGCAGGCCGCCGAGCAGCCGCGCGAGCGGTTTTTCATGCAGAGGCAGGAACGCGATAAAAAGCACAATGCCGGCCGCCAAAAAGCGGTCGGGAATGATGTACCCCTCCAGATCCGCGAACGAGCAGGCGAGCAGAACGCACGCCAGCGCCCACGCTTCGAGAAGCTGGAGCGAAATATCATATTGCAGCAGCAGTGTGACGAACACCGCCGCACCGGCAAGCTCGCCCCACACATGACGGGCGGAAAGCTTTGCCCCGCAGTAGCGGCAGCGGCCGCGGGAGACAAGGTAGCTCACGACCGGAACAAGGTCGCAGGCCCCGAGCACATGGCCGCACACATCACAGTGCGACCGGCCGCGCCACACGCTCTCCCCATGCACGACGCGCCATGCCATGCAGTTCAAAAAGCTGCCCATGCACGCGCCCAGAAGCGCGGAGAGTGCGCAGCAGTAAACGGTGATGAACGGTGTGAGGTACAGCATGGGGAAACCCTCCCGAAAAAAGTCCTTCTTGGGGGATGGCCGTCAACCCTCGGCCACCCCCTGTTTCTGTCTGCGGGATAAGCCCTCTGCAGAAACGGCTCATCCATGATAAGAAAGGAAGGGGGCGTTCCCACGCCGGAGCGGACTGCTCCGGCGTGGGCTCAGAAGTTTAAATGCAAAGTTTAAATCAGGCCGTCGCCTCGAATGTCGCAACGCCGTTGGTGACAGTGACCTTCATGGTCTTGTCCTTGGTCTTTTTAATTTTGTCAACGGAAACACCACCGATTTCCTTGGTGTCAGTAAGCTTGTCCCAGCTGCCACTCTTCATGGTGGAATCCGTTACAGCGGAACCGGTGCCGTCGTTTTCAAGCGCGTCAAGAACAGCCTCGGCATAAGCGGCACGAACGTTGGCAGCATCGGTAGCCTGATTGGCCTTCTCGATCTGGCCGGAGAAGGTGGGGATGGCGATGGCGACGAGGACAGCGATGATCGCAACAACGATCAGCATTTCCATGAGGGTAAAGCCCTTCTTGTTGGTGAGTTTCTTCAGCATAATAAAGATTCTCCTTTTCCTTTAGTTCTGTATTTATATCGTCCCGCACGGGGTTGACGCGCAGGGAGATAACGAATTTAAATGCTGCCGTACATGGTGAACATCGGCAGATAGACCGCCAGCAGCATGATGACGACGATGACGGCAAGGCCGACGGTGATGGCCGGCTCCAGAATGGCGAGCAGGCGGTTTGTGGCACTCTCGACCTCGCTGTTGAAGTAATTGCCGACCACGTCAAGCGTCTGCTCAAGCGAGCCGGAGCTTTCGCCCACGCCGATCATTTCCGACAGCATCGGCGGGAAATATTCTACGCCCTTCATGCTCTCGGAAATGCTGCGGCCGCGTTCGACCCCCTGACGCACCTGACGGGCGGCGAGGGAAAAGACATAGCTTCCGGACACGCTGCCTGCGACGCTCAAGGCCTCGGGCAACGGAAGCCCCGCGGCGACCATGGTCGAGAGCGCGGTGGCAAACTGCCCCGCCGCGCTCATCGTGTGCAGCCGCCGGAGCGGCGCGCGGCGGAGCGCGTAGGCCGAAAGGGCAACATGCCCCCGCTCGGTGCGGCGGGCGACGAGGAACGCGATAATGACCAGCGAAATGATGAGCAGCAGCAGCCACCACCATGTCCGCAGGAAGTTGCTAAAGCCGATCAGCCCCCGCGTGATGGCGGGCATTTCACCGCCGAGCTCGGCAAACGCATCGGTAAACGCGGGAACGGCGACGGCAATGATGATAATGAATACGACGACCGCCACCGCAATGACCAGCGCGGGATAGGTCAGCGAGCTGACAAGCTTGGCCTTTGTCTTGGCCGTGCGGTCATAGTAACTGTGCAATCGGGTGAAGCAGGCCTCCAGCGAGCCGGACTTTTCGCCCGCGCGGATCGTCTCGATAAAGGTTGCGGGCAGGCCGGGGGCGTTATGCTCAAAGCTCTGCGCCATGGAGCGGCCCGCGCCGACCTCCTCCGCCGTTTTCTCCAGCACCTGACGCAGCTGCTTGTTGCGCGTCTGGTCGGCAACCATTTCAATGCAGCGGATGATCGGCAGTCCGGACGACAGCAGGATGGAAAACTGCGAGCAGAGCAGCGCCAGCTCCTTTTCCTTGATGCGGAAGCGAATGGGACGGTGCAGGATGCTCTTCTTCTCTTTGACCGGCTCGATCTTCGTGATGAACGCGCAGTCACCGCGCAGCTTGGCGACTGCCTCATACTCATCGTAGGCGCGCACCACGCCGGAGACCCTTGCCCCGTCGTGCGAGCGGCCCTTATATCGGTATGTGGTCATGCCGGCCCTCCTTTCCGCCGTTTTGGTTCAATCGTTAGTTGTCCGCGGTCGTGCTGATGGTGCGGGCGGCTTCCTCCGCCGTCGTAATGCCCCGCAGCACCAGATCGCGGCACGCGCCGCGCATGGTGACAAGGCCGTTCTTCCGCGCCGCGGTGAGCATTTCCTCCTCGTCGGCGCTGCGGCTGATGAGCGCGCGCAGTTCGGGATTGATCATCAATATCTCCAGCGCCGCGCGGCGTCCGGCGTAGCCGGAGTGGCGGCACTCCGGGCAGCCCTCGCCCTTGTAGAATACAGCCTTTTCGCCCTCGTCCATACCCAGCAGCGCAAGCTCCTCCGCGTCGGGCGTGTAGGGCTTTTTGCAGTGCGGGCAGATACGGCGCACCAAACGCTGGGAAATTACGCCGCGCAGCGCGCCGGCGATGAGCCACGGCTCGATGCCCATGTCGCGCAGACGCGTGATGGCGGAAACGGCGTCGTTGGTGTGCAGCGTGCTGAGCACCAGATGGCCGGTGATGGCGGCGCGGAAAGCGATGTGCGCCGTTTCGCTGTCACGGATCTCGCCGACGGAAACGATGTCGGGATCCTGACGCAGGATGGAGCGCAAGCCGCTGGCAAAGGTCATGCCGGTCTTTTCGTTGATCTGGCACTGGTTGACGCCGCGGATGTAATATTCCACAGGGTCCTCCAGCGTGACGATGTTGACCTCCTCGCGGTCCAGATCCTGAAGCATGGTACACATCGTCGTCGATTTGCCCGAACCGGTCGGGCCGACGAGCAGGATCATGCCGCCCGCGTTTTTGATGAGGGCGTTATAATCCGCAAGGTCCTTGCCTTCGAAGCCGAGGGACTCCTTGCTCAGCGTCTGCGAGGATTTGTCCAGCAGACGCATAACGACCTTCTCGCCGTACACCGTCGGCAGCGAGGAGATACGCAGGTCGACGGTGTGTCCCTTGACGTGGGCCACGGCATGGCCGTCCTGCGGCAGGCGCAGCTCGGCAATGTTCATGCCGCCCATGATCTTGAGTCGGGAGATGACCATGCTCTTGAGATCGGTCGGCACGGTGAGCACCTGACGCAGCAAGCCGTCGACACGCATGCGGACGATCATCTCGTCCTGCTGCGGCTCAAGGTGGATGTCGCTCGCGCGCTCTTCAAAGGCGCGCTCGATGAGGGCATTAACGAACTGGATAGTCGGCGCAAAATCGCCGCCGTTGTCCACCGTCTGCGCCGGCTGGGCGTTCTTGTCCTGCACAATGCTGCCGACAACCTCGCGCTTCATTTCCTCGACGATCTTCGCCGTTCCCTCGCTGCTGTAGAGGCGGCCGATGGCCTGCTCCGTCGCGCGGCGGCTGGCGATCATCGGGATCACGCGCTTGCGGGAGACGGCCTTGACCTCCTCCTGAGCAACGAAGTCGAGCGGATCGCTCATGGCGAGGTAGAGCGTATCGGTCACGACGCGCACCGGCACGACACAGTATTTCTTTGCAATGTTCTTCGGCACATACTTGGCCAGCTCCACCGGCAGCGTGACCGCCGTAAGGTCAACGTACTCCACGCCAAGCTGGAGCTCAAGCGCCCTGATGAGTTTTTCCTCCGTGATGAAGCCGTTCTGGATCAGCACGTCGCCCAGACGCTCCCGTGTCTCCTTCTGGATGTCCAGTGCGCGCTCGAGCTGTTCGTTTGTAATGTCGCCGTCCGCGATCAGCAGATCGCCTAAACGCATGTATGCCATGTTCTCACCTCAAATGCCCTGTCCGGCAGGGCGCCGCCTGTGCCAATTTGCAGAAAAATAGACTGACCGCGGCGTTTCAACTTGCGGCCAGTCTGTCATGTGATGATGCATTTAGACACTATAGCTTTGCGTCCCTGTCTTTCGGCAGGTTTGCCAACATATTCCGTTTTCCCTTCCAAAAACAGGCTGGATCCTTTTTTCCACTAATATTGGCAGTATACTAACACAAATATTTCCCGATAACAAGACTTTTTTCGTATTTTTCTATTCATTTTTTAAATGGAACACGCACGGCGATAGACCGCGCCTCTACCGCACCGTCTTGCTCCTTTCTTTTTTTTATGGTATCATGTCGCTGCCGGTCAGATTTTCGGCCGGATCATTTCCATACGGGAGGCCACCGCCATGACGCTCCAGCAGCTGCACTATGCCATTGTCATTTCAGAGACCGGCTCGATGAACAAGGCCGCCGAGACGCTCTATATCTCTCAGCCCTCGCTCACCGGCGCGATGCAGGAGCTTGAGCGCGAGCTCGGCATCACCATTTTCCACCGCAGCGGCCGCGGCGTAACGCTGACAAATGATGGGCAGGAGTTCATCGACTACGCCCGTCAGGTCTACCACCAGTACGAAACGCTGGCGGAAAAGTACGCCCATCCCAACGAATTAAAAAAGAAGTTCGGCGTCACAACGCAGCACTACTCCTTTGCCGTCAAGGCCTTCGTCGAGATGGCCAAGAGCTTCGATACCTCGAAGTACGAGTTTGCCATCCGCGAATCGAAAACACGCGAGGTCATCGAGGATGTGAGCACGCTGCGCAGCGAGATCGGGATTCTTTACCTGAGCGATTTCAACCGCAACGTCATCACCAAGATTCTGCGCGCCAACGATGTGGAGTTCCACGAGTTGATCGACTGCAAATCCTATGTGTACCTGTGGAAGGATCATCCGCTTGCCTCCTGCAGCGAGATCCACGGTGAGGAGCTGAGCGACTACCCGTTTCTCTCCTTTGAGCAGGGCGGCAACGACTCATTCTACTTTTCCGAAGAGCTCTCATCCATGAATGACTATTCCCAGACCATCAAGGTCAACGACCGCGCCACCATGGTCAACCTGATGGTCGGGCTTTACGGCTACACGCTCTGCTCGGGCATCGTGTGTGAGGAGCTCAACGGCGGCGACTACCGCGCCATCCCGCTTTCGGATGACAGCCCCATCAACGGTATCATGAAGGTCGGCTATATCGTAAAACGGAATCAGATCCTCAGCAGTGTCGGCAAACTCTATATTGAAAAAATCCGGGAATATCTTCAAAATCCGTTCTGATTTTCATGACATTTTTTCCTTATTTCTTTGCTTTTTGTGCAATTCTTCTCATTTTCTTCCGCTCGACATTGACAAAAGACACAAATTGGAATTAGATGTTTCCGATTGATTTAGTTCAAATATATCATCCACGAAAAGGAGAACATGATGAAAGCACTGATTATTGATAATGTATCGAGCAAAATCGCCGCGACACTGGAGAAGAACGGCGTGGAGGTCGAGACCCGCGTTATGCCTGGCGCCGAAAAGCTCACCGAAATGATCGGTGATGTGGACATTCTGGTTATGCGTGTGCTGCCCCCGATCAACAAGACGATCCTCGACGCGGCCAAGCAGCTCAAGCTGATTGCCGTCTGCAGCGTCGGCACCGCTCACATTGACCTGGCCTACGCCAAGGAGAAGGGCATTTCCGTCATCAACGCGCCCGGTGCAAGCGCGAACTCGGTCGCGGAGCTTGCCTTGTGCAAAATGCTCGAGCTGAGCAAGCACACGGTCGCCGCCCATCAGGAGGTCACCGGCAAGCGCATCTGGGAGAAGAACCACTTTATCGGCCACGAGCTGCGCGGCCGCACGCTCGGCGTGATCGGCTTCGGCCGGATCGGCAAGCGTGTCGCCCAGTTGGCCACGGCGTTCGGTATGCGCATCCTCGCCTACGATCCCTACCTGACCGCCGAGCAGTGTGCGGCTGCCGGCGCTGAAAAGATGGACAAGAAGGAGTTCCTCCAGACCGCGGATATCTTCACGATCCAGCTGCCCCTCACCCCGGAGACCAACAACCTCATCACCTTCGAGGACATCGACCTGATGAAGCAGGGCGCCATTGTCATTAATATGAGCCGCGGCGGCGTGCTCAACGAGGAGGCCGCCGCGCAGGGCCTGTGCTCCGGTAAGCTCGCAGGCGTCGGCGTGGACGTTCTCTCCGGCGAGCTGGCCGACATCAAGGCGAACGCCGCCATCTCCTCTCCCCTGTTCGAGACGGATGCGGAGTATGTCGTCACCCCGCATATCGGCGCGTGCACCGTCGAGGCACAGGAGGCCATCGGTGAGATGGTCAGCAACGAGATCTGCGAGTTCTTTGGCTGGGCCAAGGCGTTTTAAGCCTTCCCCGCCGGTCTGCATGTTTCCATCTCCTTTCTAATTAAACAAGCCCTGAAGCGAAAGCTTCGGGGCTTGTTTTTCCATATTGACCGCTCAGTGGAAGATTAAACTTCCAAGGCCGGTGGAGGTCAGGAACAAAATGAGCATAACCACCGGCACGACATAACGCATCATCATGCCGTAAAGACGTGCGCGTCCAAAGTGTTCGCCGTTCTTCTCGACCTCGTCGATGATCCACTTCGGACCCACGACCCAGCCGATAAGAATGCTTGTGAGCAGGCTGATAAAGGGCATGAGAAAGCTGTTGCTGATATAGTCCATCACATCAAGAAGCTGCGCGACAGAGCCGTTGGGCAGAGGCAGCTCAAAATAGAGCACGTTATAGCCGAGGCAGATGAGCACCGCCGTGACAAGAGAATAGATGCCGACCATCGCGCACATCTCCTTGCGGCTCTTGCGGAAGATCTCCATGCAGTTGGCTACCAGCGTCTCCATCACGGACACACAGCTTGTCAGCGCCGCGAAACCGAGCGCGAGGAAGAACACCAGACCGACAGCGCGTCCCACGCCGCCCATCGACGCAAAGACCTTGGGCAGACTGATGAACGTCAGGCTCGGACCGTGGGCCATACCCTCCGTGCCGAGAAACACATATACGGCAGGGATAACCATAAGACCCGCAAGGAACGCCGCGCCGGTATCAAAAATCTCGATCTGATTGTTGGCACGGTTGAGATCCACCTCATCCTTAACATAGCTGCCGTAGGTGATCATAATTCCCATGCTGACGCTCAGGGAGAAGAAAAGCTGGCTCATCGCATCAAGCACAACATTCAAAAAGCGCTGGACGGTCATGCCGGTAAAATCGGGCTTGAGATACAGCACCAGTCCCTGCATGCCGGTGCGGGTCACGCCGTTTTCGTCCGTGCGGGAGAGGGTGAGAGAAAAGGCCGCGATACCGATGATGAGCAGCAGAAGGCCCGGCATGATATAGCGGGAATACTTTTCAATTCCTTTTTCCACACCGCAGTAGACCACCCAGGCCGTCAGCGACAAAAAGAGCAGCATGAACACGATCGGCGAGACGGATGAGGTGATAAACGAGGTAAAGAAGCCATCCTGCGCCGCCTGTGTCCCATCCGAGGTGAGGTAGACGGCAAAATACTTCACGATCCAGCCGCCGATGACTGAATAGTAGGTCATAATGAGTATCGGCACCAGAAACGTCAGGTAACCGAGAAACTTCCATTTCTTATTAAGCGTCGCAAACGCGTTGAGCGCGTTCTGCTTGGTGCGGCGGCCGATGGCCACATCCGTGGTCAGCAGCACGAAGCCGAACGTCAGCACAAGAATCAGATAGACCAGAAGGAACAGTCCGCCGCCGTCCTTTGCGCACAGATAAAGGAAGCGCCAGATATTGCCGACGCCCACGGCGCTGCCGGCCGCCGCCAGCACGAAGCCGAGGGAGCCGCTGAAGCTGCTGCTTTTTTTCATCTTTCCAAACTCTTCTTTTTTATAGTACGTGTTATTCACAAAGCGTTATTGTAGCAGAAAGAAACTTGTCTGCAAGTTTCAAAAATTTCGTTTTATGAAATTTATTTTATAAATAGTTTCTTAAAAGAATATATTTTTGTGTTTTCTTGTGCTATAATTTCTTTTACTTTCTGGATTTTTGAAAAAAGGATATTTAACGGAAACAAATCATGGACGATATCAACCGCTTCACCGGCGCTCAGATCCGCAAATACCGCAAGGTCTGCCGCATGACGCTCCAGCAGCTGGCCGATGCCATTCATAAAAGCCGCGCAACGGTATGCAAATATGAAAACGGCGAGATCTCTGTCGATATCGCGACGCTTTACGAGATCAGTCAGGCTCTTCAGGTCTCGCTCGCCCGCCTGACAAGTTATCACGCGCCCGCACCGCAGCCCGCGCCGCCCACCGTCGGCATTGTGCAGAAAAGTCCGTTTTTTCAGGCAAAGCGGCTCTACTTTTATTTTTATGATGGGCGCTACGAGCGTCTCAAGGACGGCATCATCGACATCCATGCGCGTGAGGAGCAGCCCGGCACCTACGAGGCCAGCTTTACGCTCTCTTCGATCTCCGACAACGGCCGCAGCAGCGAGTCATACTTCACCGGCAATGTGCTCTACAGCGATATGCTCATCCGCTTCACCTTCGTCAACCAGTTTAACCCGCTGGAGGAGGATCTTCTTTACATCTTTAATCCGCTGGAGATGCGCAACTTCACCGACGGACTTCTCTGCGGCATCTCCAGCGCTGACCTGATGCCCTGCGCGTTCCGCTGTCTTGTCACGCTCACGCCGCAGCCGCTCGATGAAAGCCTGCGCGAGCGCCTGCTCTTTTCTCCCGGCGAGCTGCGCCGCTGGGCCAAGCTCAACATGCTTCTCGTCGGCAACCGCAGCGAGGGCTGACCACCGTCCCGGACAGGATACACAGGCGCTGCGCCGTGTTTTTGGTAAAACAGCCTAACGTTGACGCTTTAGCCGCAGGTTCGCTCTATATGCTGTGCACCGAGCTATAGTTTGTTCCTATAATCCAATATTCTTACGGCGTATTGGACAAATGCCGCACCATCGTGTATAACTAACAGCGTCCCAAGCAAAGGAGGCCAAAACCAATGCGAATGATTTGGAAAGAACGAATGTGTCCGCGATGTTCTCTCTCCCGCATGAGCGGTCGAATGTGACCGCGGATCACAGCAAAGCAATCGATTTAAAATCAAAATTAAAATTGAAAGATAAAGAAAAGGATGATATGATTATGAAAAAGCTTCTCTCTCTTGCCCTTGCGGCATCTCTCGCGCTCGGTATTCTCTCCGGCTGCGGCAGCAAGGACGCCGCCCCCGATAACACCAGCGGCACGGCGCAGCAGCCTTCTCTCCAGATCGCTGTTCCCAACGACACCACCAACGAGGCCCGCGCGCTGCTGCTGCTTGAGGCCAACGGCATCATCAAGCTCAAAGACGGTGCTGGCATCACCGCCACCAAGAACGACATTGCCGAGAATCCCCACAATATTGAGATCGTCGAGGCTGAGGCCGCACAGCTCCCCAACATCCTTCAGGACGTTGACTATGCCGTTATCAACTCCAACTACGCCATCAACGCCAGCCTGAACCCCGTGTCCGACTCCCTGGCCATTGAGGGCTCCTCTTCCGCTTACGCCAACATCCTCGCTGTCAAGGAAGGCAACGAGACCTCTCCCAAGACCCTCGCACTGCTCGCCGCTCTGGAGAGCCAGCAGGTCGCTGATTACATTGCTGAGACTTACGGCGGCGCGGTCGTGAGCACTGTTGATAACCCCGGCGATGGCTACGACGCCTCCGTTGACTACGACGCACTTGCCGGCGAAACCATCTCTGTCGCCGCCTCCCCCACGCCCCACGGCGAGATCCTCGAGATTGCCAAGGAGATCCTCGCTGCCAAGGACATCACCCTCGACATCCAGATCTTCAACGACTACGTTGTTCCCAACACTGTTGTTGAGGACGGCACGATCGACGCCAACTACTTCCAGCATACTCCGTATCTCGACGACTTCAACAAGGAGAACGGCACTCACATCGTCTCCGTCGGTGCCATCCACGTCGAGCCCATGGGTCTCTACGGCGGCAAGCAGTCCTCTCTGGATGCCCTGAAGTAAAAAAGATACGAAAGGAGGAGAAATTCCTTGATCGAACTCAAACACGTCAGCAAAGTCTTTGAGACCGCCGGTGGGCGGGTGGAAGCCCTCAAGGATATCTCCCTGGCCATTCCGGACGGCGACGTCTATGGAATCATCGGCATGAGCGGCGCCGGTAAATCGACGCTGGTGCGCTGCATCAACATGCTTGAACGTCCGACCTCCGGTGAGATCACCGTCAACGGCGAAAGAATGGATACCATGTCGCCCGCGCAGCTTCGTGCTGCGCGGCGCGGCATTACTATGATTTTCCAGCGGTTCAACCTGCTCATGCAGCGCAACTGTCTGGATAATATTTGTTTTCCCATGGAGCTGGCCGGCGTCAGCCGCCGCGAGGCGGCGGAGCGCGCGCAGCAGCTGCTGGAAACGGTCGGTCTGCCCGATAAGGCAAAGGCCTATCCTGCGCAGCTCTCCGGCGGTCAGCAGCAGCGCGTTGCCATCGCCCGCGCGCTGGCGACTGATCCGAAAGTCCTGCTGTGCGATGAAGCCACCAGCGCCCTTGATCCCAAGACAACGCGCCAGATCCTTGAGCTTATCGGCGACATCAACCGTAAGCTCGGCATCACAGTCGTCATCATCACGCACCAGATGAGCGTGGTGAAGGAGGTCTGCAACCACGTCGCCATTCTCGACGACGGCGAGGTCGTGGAGGACGGACTTGTCTCCACGGTCTTTTCCGCACCGAAATCCGCCGCAGCGCGCCATCTTGTCTTTCCGCGCGGCGCGGATCTTGACGTATCCGATCCCCAGCACCAGCGCCGCATCCGCCTGATTTTCCGCAGCGCCAAGACGACCTCTATTCCTCTTGTGGCCCGTCTGGCTGCAGAAGAGGGTGTGGCCGCCAATGTCATTTCCGCAAGTACGCAGAAGATCTCGGAAGAGGTGTACGGCAGTATGCTTCTTGGCATCCCCGCCGCGCAGTTCGACCGCGCATGGGGCTTTTTGAACCGCATTGAAAATCTTCAGGTCGAGGAGGTGAGCGTCGATGTACAGTAATCTTTTCTCCCCCAAGTCCATCGCCGAGCTGACCGCAGCTCTGCAAACGCAGTTCCTCCCCGCAATTTGGGAAACCTTTTACGTCACCGTGCTCTCCACCGTGCTGGCAACCGTGATCGGCCTGCCGCTGGGCGTGCTGCTGGTCGCAGGCGAGAAAAACGGCGTGCTGCCGCTCCCCCGCTGGCTGATGAGCGTGCTGAACGTTATCATCAATCTGCTGCGCTCCATTCCGTTCCTGATCCTGATGATCATGGTCTTTCCGCTCTCGCGCCTGATCATCGGCACCACCGTCGGCACCACAGCCACCATTGTTCCGCTCGTCGTTGCGGCTTTCCCCTTTGTCGCGCGTCTGGTGGAGAGCAGCCTGCGCGAAGTCGACCCCAACATCATTGAGGCCGCGCAGAGCATGGGTGCGACGCCCATGCAGATCATCTGCAAGGTAATGATCCCGGAAAGCGTTCCCTCGCTGCTCCAGAACTTCACCATCGCGCTCACGACCATTCTCGGATATTCGGCCATGAGCGGCATCATCGGCGGCGGCGGTCTCGGCAAAATTGCCATCGACTATGGCTACTACCGCTATAAGTACCTCGTGATGTACGCGGCGGTCGTTCTGCTCATTCTGCTCGTGCAGGTGTTTCAGAGCGTTGGCACAAGATTCGCTACCCGCTGCGATAAGCGTCTCAAGAATCGCTGAGGACAATGGATATCACCATGAACAGCAAAGCATTGATCGCAATGAGCGGCGGCGTGGATTCGAGCGTCGCCGCTCTCCTCATGAAGCGTCGGGGCTATGAGTGCATCGGCGCGACCATGAAGTTGTTTTCCAACGAAGAGGTCGGCGTGTCCCGCGAGCATTCCTGCTGCTCGCTCGACGATGTGGAGGACGCACGCAGCGTCGCCTACACGCTCGGGATGCCCTACTACGTCTTTAATTTCGCCGACCGCTTCCGCGAGGATGTCATTGACCGCTTCGTCTCAGCTTACGAACACGGCGAAACACCGAATCCCTGTATCGAATGCAACCGTTTCCTCAAGTTCGATAAGCTCTTTCTCCGCGCGCAGGAGCTCGGCATCGACCATGTCGTTACCGGTCATTACGCCCGCATCGACTATGATGCGGAAAGCGGCCGCTGGCGGCTGCTTCGCTCGCTCAACATTGCTAAGGATCAGAGTTATGTGCTCTACCCCATGACGCAGGAGCAGCTGGCTCACACGCTCTTCCCCCTCGCCGACCTCACCAAGGATGAGGTACGCGCACTGGCGGAGGAGGCCGGACTTTTGAACGCGCGGAAGCACGACAGTCAGGACATCTGCTTCGTCCAGTCTGGCAGCTATGCCGACTTCATCGAAAGCTACACCGGCCGGGTGAGCCCGCCAGGCGATTTTCTCGACACGGACGGCCATGTGATCGGCCGGCACAAGGGCATCATCCGCTACACAATCGGCCAGCGCCGCGCGCTCGGTATTTCATTCGACGAACCGCACTATGTCTGCGCCATCGATCCGGTGCATAACACGGTAACGCTCGGGCTGGAGCGCGACCTGTACTCCCGCACCGTTTACGTTGAACAGCTCAATCTCATCTCTGTAGCGGAGCTGGCCGCGCCCATGCGCGTCAAGGCCAAGGTCCGCTACCGCGGACGCGAGCAGTGGGCCACCGCTGTGCAGGAGGCCCCCGACCGCATCCGTCTCGTTTTTGACGAGCCGCAGCGCGCCGTCACACGCGGCCAGTCCGCTGTATTTTACGACGGCGAGGTCGTCGTCGGCGGTGGAACGATCACCGGCAGCGAAGCATAATAACATGGCAGAGGCCGCACCCAAAGGGTGTGGCCTCTTTTTATCCCAAAATCCGCAAAATTCAAAAAATATACAACAATCCTCCCTTTTCCGTGCTATAATAAGGTCAAATAAGAATCCAAAGGAGATGCTGCCTTATGGCAAAAAAACAATTTAAAGCAGAGTCCAAGCGCCTGCTCGACCTGATGGTCAACTCGATCTACACGCATAAAGAGATCTTCCTGCGTGAGATCATCTCAAACGCGAGCGACGCGATCGACAAGCTCTGCTACCTCTCGCTGACCGATGACAAGGTCGGTCTGGATCGCGGCGACTTCCGCATCGTGCTCACCACCGACAAGGATGCGCGCACGCTGACCGTCAGCGACAACGGCATCGGCATGAACCGCGACGAGCTGGAAAATAATCTCGGCGTGATCGCCTCCTCCGGCTCCTACAAGTTCCGTCAGGAGGCCGAGCAGAAGGACGACATTGACATCATCGGCCAGTTCGGCGTGGGCTTCTACTCCGCGTTCATGGTCGCCGACAATATTACAGTCGTGACAAAGAAGTATGGCGAGGAGACCGCCTATGAGTGGCAGTCCTCCGGCGCGGACGGCTACACCATCAGCGAGTGTGAAAAGGACACGGTCGGCACCGACGTCATCATGCACATCAAGCCCGACACGGATGAGGAAAAGTACTCCGAGTATCTCGACGGCTACCGGCTCTATGAGTTGGTCAAAAAATACTCCGATTACATCCGCTACCCCATTCGGATGCTGCGCCCGACGCGCAAAGTCAAGGAGGGCAGCGATCCCGAGAAGCCGGAATACGAGTACATCGACGAAATGACAACGGTCAACTCCATGATCCCGCTCTGGCAGAAGCCGAAGAGCGAGGTCAAGGACGAGGAATACGAAAAGTTCTACCAGTCCATCGCTCACGCCTTTGATAAGCCCCAACGCGTCATCACCGCAAGCGTCGAGGGCAGCGTGACCTACAAGGCTCTGCTCTTCATCCCCTCCCAGCGCCCCATGGACTTTTACAGCGAGGGCTATGAAAAGGGGCTTCAGCTCTATTCCGCCGGCGTGATGATCATGGATCACTGCGACGCGCTGCTGCCGGACTATCTGCGCTTTGTGCGCGGTGTGGTCGACTCCCCGGATCTGAGCCTGAACATTTCGCGTGAGCTGCTCCAGCACGATCGCCAGCTCAAGGTCATCGGGAACAATCTGGAAAAGAAGGTACGCGGCGATCTGGAAAAGCTTCTGCGTGACGACCGCGCGGGCTACGAGCAGTTCTATGAAAACTTCGGCCGCGCCATCAGCTTTGGCATCGCCGGTCAGGGCGGTGAGACGCGCAGAGAAGCCTTGCAGGATCTGCTGCTGTTCTACTCCTCGACAGAAAAGAAACTTGTCACGCTGCACGAGTATGCCGACCGCATGCCGGAGAACCAGAAATACATCTACTTCGCCGCGGGCGAGAGCGTCTCTGCCATCGACCATCTGCCGCAGACGGAGCTTTTGAAGGAAAAGAATTACGAGATCCTCTACCTGACCGGCGAAACGGACGAGTTTGCCCTTCAGGTGCTCGGCAAATATGCCGACCACGAGTTCCGCTCCATCATCGACGGCGAGCTTGATCTCGATGGCGAGGAAAAGCAGGATGTTGACGAAAAGCCCGAGTTGATGCAGTTCGTCAAGGAGGTCCTCGGCGATAAGATCAAGGAAGCCAAGGCCTCTCACCGTCTCAAGACACATCCGGTCTGCATGACCGCCGGTGAGGGCTTCAGCTTCGAAATGGAAAAATACTTCAAGAACTTCCAGACGCCCATGCCTGTCAAGGCTGACCGCATTCTTGAACTCAACACTGCGCATTCCGCCGTGCAGGCCATGGAGCAGGCGATGACCAGCGACCGCGAAAAGGCAGAAGTGTACGCAAAGCTCCTCTACGATCAGGCGCTGCTCATTGCGGGTCTGCCGCTGGAGGACCCGAGCGAATACACCGACCTCGTTGCCGGACTGATGAAGTAAAGGATCGATCCCCGCAAATTTTATTTCGGAGGACGACACCATGAAAAAGCTGCCTGCACTCCTGCTCACGCTTTCCCTTCTGCTCACCGCCTGCGGCACAAACCAGCCGGACAACACCGCCACGCTTCCCACCTCAGACGGTAAGATGCTGGCGGAGACTGAGCTGAGGGCTGAGGATCTGCCAGAGATCTGCCGCGTATGGTTTGACATCGCGAATACAGCCGGTGCGGCGGAGAAGAGCGGCGCATCCTCCCGCGCCGCACGCGCTGAAGACGGCGCATGCGACATCGTCGCTGTCCGTCTGCCCGACGGCAGCTACACCGATCTCATCCGCGAGGACGATACGGTTTCCGATGGCGTGAAGCTCTCTGTATTCTCCAGCGGCGGTGCAAAGCGGCTGAGCTCCTACGATCAGGTACTATGGAATGGCGAGACCTATGATGCCTGCACCATTGAGGCCACCAACTGCGCCATTCCGAACCTGAGCGCACCTGAGGGCGGCATCCTGCGGCTGAATATTTTCGGCGAGTGTACGGTGGACGGCGGCGGCACGGAATACAGCTGCTTTGAGGGCTTTGACTGCGTGCTCATCACCGGAAGCGGTACGCTGACCATTGTCAACACGAGCGGTCTGGACTGCGGCGGCGAAGGCCTTCCGCTTCCCGCGCTGATGCTCGATGGCAATATGACCCTGCGCTGTGAGAGCATCCGCCTGACACCGATCGGTGATGCACCGGCACTCGCTGTCCTCAGTGGAGAGCTCTGCACCGAGCAGCTTTGGCTCAATGGCGGCGAGCTGGTTAATGCGGGCGGCGCGGTGCTTGCGCGCAACGTCTTTCAGCCCTCCCGCGCGATACTCCGCGGCGGCACGATGCTTCTTGACACACTTGACGGCAGCGCTGTGTTTCTCCTCTCCGGCGGCGCTGGCCATATTGCAGACGCACTCCCTGCCGGAAGCGTTGTCGAGGGCGGCGCTGGCACATTCTCCACGCCGGACTTCTCCGATGCGGTCATTCACGACTATGCTGCCAGCGCGGCGCTGTGGGACGGCGCGGAGGACTCCGCTCCCGCAGCCTCCGGCGCAGGCTATTATTCAACCGTCTACAGCCCCGACTGGGCGGACGCGGCAACCAACGCCATCTGGGACAGTCTGACCCTTGCCAATCCCATTAACGACTGCTGGTTCGCCGGTACGCTCACGATGGAAAACGGCAGTGCGCCGGAGCTTCCAGTCTGGGGCGGACTGCATCTGGATCTGCGCAGCGAAAATACCATCGACGGCGATCTCGCGGGCACGGGATTGCTACTCACCGGCGGCGGCTCGCTCTGCGCGGGAGGCATTAACGTTTGGGGCTGGGGCGGCGTCCACGCGCCTTTCCTCGCCATGTGGGAGGGTTGCTCCGTCCGCTGCGGTACTCTGCACATGGGCAGCAATGCCGGGGAGGAGGGGATTCTGAGCCTCGATGGAAATCTCACGGTGGACGGCGAATTTTGGCTGCAAAATGCACAGCTGGAGATCGCAGCCGGAGAACTGCATCTCATGGGCGAGACCAGCATTGAGCGCGGAGACGTCATCATTTATGGGGGCACCGTCATACTCGAACAAGGCTTGTGGCTCGGCGAGGGTGATATCATTATCACCGGCCGCAGTGAGGTCATCGTTCCCGGCGGTGAAGCTGGACTGGTCACGGAAAACGGCCGGGTCGTGCTCAACGGCGGAACGATCCGCGAGCCGTAAGATAATACCGTCAAAAGAGACGCAAACCGAGGGGTCGCGTCTCTTTTTTATTTCTTGCAACAACTCGTATAAATTCTGTCGAAAATTACATTTTGTATTTAAAGTCCCATTATTTCCGTGGCTGCATGCACCAGAAAACACACAGTAATGCCCGCTGCCAACGGCAGAAAGAAGCCAAGGAGTGTCCACTTTACACTTTTTGTCTCCCGCGCCAGCGTGAGCGTTGTTGTGCCGCATGGGAAATGCAGAAGCGAAAAAAGCATGACGCACAGCGCCGTCCCATTTGTCCAGCCATTTGCCGCAAGCGCATCCCGCAGCTCAGGCAGCGAAGTATAATCCGTCAGGCAGCCCGCTGAACTGTAGCCCATCAAGAGGATCGGCAGAACGATCTCATTGGCCGGAAAGCCAAGCACAAATGCAAGCAGGATCATGCCGTCCAGTCCCAGTGCGCGGGCAAATGGATCAAGCGCCGCCGCGCCGTGTGCAAGCAGGGTCGCACCGTCAACGGTGAGATTTCCCATGAGATAGATCAGCAGCCCCGCTGGCGCAGCCACTGTCACCGCGCGGCCAAGGACGAATATCGTGCGGTCGAGCAGCGACCGCACCAACACCTGCCCGATCTGCGGGCGGCGGTAGGGCGGCAGCTCAAGTGAGAAAGCGGACGGCCCACCACGCAGCACAGTGGACGAGAGCAGCCGCGAGGCCAGAAGCGTCATCCCCACGGAAAACACCAGCACAGCAAGCAGCCCCAGCGCTGTACCGAATGTCCCCGTGCCGCCGAAGAAAATGCTCAGAAGCGCAATGAGGAGTGGAAAACGGCCATTGCAAGGCACAAGGCTGTTCGTCAGCATGGCGATCAGCCGTTCGCGCGGCGAATTGATGATGCGGCAGCCCGTCACGCCGCAGGCGTTGCAGCCAAGTCCCATGCACATCGTCAGGCACTGGCGTCCGTGCGCTCCGGCGCGGGCAAAGCAGCGGTCCAGATTAAATGCCACGCGCGGCAGATAGCCCACATCCTCAAGCAGCGTAAAGAGCGGAAAAAAGATGGCCATTGGCGGCAGCATCACGGCCACCACCCACGCAAGCGTGCGGTACACGCCATCCACCATTGCGCCGCACAAAAACGGCGGCAGCACAGCATTCAGCGCTCCGCGCAGCGGCTCCTGCACGGAAAACAGCAGTGCTGAGAGCAGCCTTGACGGCGCATTAGCTCCGGCGATGGTCAGCCACAAGATTCCCATGAGAAGCAGCAGCATCATCGGTATGCCGGTGCGGTGGGAGGTCAGCAGACGATCAAGCCGCCGGTCACGCCGCTGCGCACGTGTTTCCTCTCGCTTTTCGCAGCGCGCAGTGATCTCCGCTGATCGCGCAGAAAGTGTGCCGACCAGTGCATCGCGCAGCCGGTCGCCCCGCAGCTCCTCCAGCTCCGCTTCAGCAAGGCGGCGGCACGCTTCGATCCGCTTGGCAGCAAGCGGTGGCAGTCCGGCGCCGAAGCGTGCGAAAAACAATTCGTCTCCTTCCAGCAATCGCAGCGCATAAAAGCGGCTCTGCGCCCCGGCAAAGGGTACAAGCGCCGGTTCGAGCACGCGCACTGCCCGCTCAATAGGGCGCGGATAGGGCAGTTCCATTTCCTTCCGCCGTTCCTGATGAACGGCGGAAGCCAGCGCAGCGCGCAGCGCTTCGATGCCCTCTCCCCGGCTTGCCGCAGTCCCGACAACAGGGATACTCAGTTCCTGCGAGAGTGCGTCAAGGTCGATCGTAATATCCTTTTCCGCCGCCTCGTCGAGCAGATTGACGCAGAGCACCGCCGGAATATCCACCGCCTCCATCGTTTGCAGAACAAGGTTCATGCTGCGCTCCAGGCAGGTCGCATCGGCCAGTACCAGAACCGCCTCCGCTTCGCCGGAGCAGAGATAATCCCGCGCGATCTCCTCCTCCACCGAGTTTGGAAAGAGCGAATAGGTCCCCGGCAGATCGACGAGTGTAAAGCGCTCGCCGCTATATGTAAGGCCGCCCCGCGCGGCGGCGACCGTTTTGCCCGGCCAGTTTCCCGTATGCTGTCTGAGTCCTGTAAGCGCGTTGAATATCGTGGATTTTCCGACATTCGGGTTTCCGGCCAGTGCGATCGTGTGCGGCCGCTGCATGGGCGATCCCTCCATCATATCAAAATTGAACAAGGACGCTTCTCGCATCCTCCCGCCGCAGCGCGATGACCGCGCCGCGCACACCGTAAGCGACCGGATCGTTCCACGGCGAGGCATGCAGCGCACGCACGCATGCCCCCGGCACAAAGCCGAGGTCAAGCATCCGCCGCCGCACATCACCGCTTGCGTCAAGCGACGTGATCACGGCCTGCCCACCGATCTCCAGTGCGTCAAGTGTCGTCTGCATCGGGGCCACTTCCTCTCCCCTCACAAAGTATGCACCGCGCGGCGGCACGGTGATAAAAAAGCAGCCGCCCGAATGGGCGGCCGCTTTTCACAGCACATTTTGAAGCACGGTGATCCCGCCGGAAAGGATCACATAACAATAGACGATCCGCCTGAGCTGCTCTGCATTAAGCTTGCTTCCCAGCTTCAGCCCGAAGCGCTGTCCGCAGACAACGCCCGCGATGCCGAGCACCGTCAGCGGCAGCAGACCCGGCGTATAGTAGCCATTCAAAACACGCGTGGTAAGGGAGATCGTATTCGTGCACGCAAAGTTTGTCTGCGCGTTGGCCAGGTAACTCTCCCGGCTGTCCGTCACAGCCAGATAATAAATCGCCATGATCGGCCCGCCGACAGAAAACAGACCGCCGCAAAGTCCCGCCAGAAGCCCGCACACAATGGTGACCGCCGGCGTGACGCGAATGGCCGCCTTCTTCTCCGTCAACAGCAGATAGCTTCCGAGAATCATCAAAAACACGCCGAAAGCGATCGTCAGCCCATGCAAATTCATCTTGCCGATAAAGTGGATCGCCGTTACGCTCGTCACCGCGTAAAGCAGCGTGGGCGGCAGCGTGACCCGAAGATTGACATTTTTACGCAGCTTCCACGCCAGCGTCACGGTCAGGCCGAGACAGATCGACGTAGAGACCGACGGAGCGACCGTCATATCGAAAAAATAAGGCAGAATTGTCATCATCACGACCGCAGCCCCGAAGCCGGTAATGGACTGAACAAAGCCGCCAAGTGCCGCGCTCAGTGCGACTGCAAAATATACCATGGAATGTCTCCCTTTCCTTGAAAAATGACCGTCGGCACTTGTGCCGACGGTCATTTTACGTCATTTTCCGCACACTGTCAAGCGCATGAATTGCTTATCCTCTGCGCTTTTTGCCGAGATAGGCTTCCTTGACCTTTTCATCGGCAAGCAGCGCCGCACCGGTGCCAAACATGGTGATGCGGCCCGTCTCCAGAACGTAGGCAAGGTCGGCGATCTTGAGCGCCATATTGGCGTTCTGCTCAATGAGCAGGATGGTCACACCTTGCCGGTTGATCTCGCGGATGATGTCAAAAATGCCCTGCACGACCAGCGGCGCAAGACCGAGGGATGGCTCGTCCATCATCAACACCTTCGGACGAGACATCAGGCCGCGTCCGACCGCCAGCATTTGCTGCTCGCCGCCGGAAAGCGTGCCGGAGAGCTGCCAGCTGCGCTCCTTGAGGCGGGGGAAGAGCTCATAAATCCACTCGATGTCCTTTTCGATCTCCGCCTTGTCCTTGCGCAGATAGGCGCCGATCCTGAGGTTTTCCAGCACCGTCATATCCGGAAACACGCGCCGTCCCTCGGGAACCTGCGCAATACCGGAGGCAAGGATAGAGCTGATAGGCTTGCCGAACAGTTCTTCCCCATTATAAGTAATGGAACCGGCCTTGGCCTTGACGAGGCCGGAGATAGTGCGCAGCGTGGTGGACTTGCCCGCGCCGTTCGCGCCGATGAGCGTGACGATCTTGCCGTCCGGCACCTCCATATCAATGCCGCGCAGCGCCTGAATCCCGCCGTAGGCGACCTGAAGGTTCTGAATTTTAAGCATCCTCTTCCACCCCCAGATAGGCGTCGATAACGCGCTGATTGTTCTGGATTTCCTCCGGCGTGCCGGTAGCGATCAGTTCGCCGAAGTCAATAACATAGATACGGTCGGAAATGTCCATGACAAGATCCATATGGTGCTCAATAAGCAGGATCGTCAGGTCAAATTCGTCGCGGATGCGGCCGATGAACTCCGTCAGCTCGTCGGTCTCCTGCGGGTTCATACCGGCAGCCGGCTCGTCGAGCATCAAAAGCTTCGGTTCGGTGGCCAGTGCGCGGGCGATCTCCAGACGGCGCTGCTTACCGTAAGGCAGCGAGGTTGCCAGTTCGTCCTTGACATCCTCAAGCCCCACAATGCGCAACAGCTCCATGACCTCTTCGCGCTGCCGCGCCTCTTCTCTGCGGCTGAGGTGGAAAGCCGCGGAGAACACATTGCTGGTGCGGCGCATATGCTTGGCAATGAGCACATTATCAAACACCGTCTGCGACTTCCACAAGCGGATATTCTGGAATGTGCGCGCCATGCCGAGCCGGGTGATCTTATCGGGCGTGGGATCAAGCACAGGCAGATGGAGGAACTTTTCCGCCTCCTTGCCCTTATAATTCTGCTTCATCTTGCCCTGCGGGTGGTTGCGGACGATCGGCTCATTCATAAAGCTGACCTGTCCGTTCGTCGGCTCGTATACGCCGGTGATGGTGTTGAACGCAGTGGTCTTGCCCGCACCGTTGGGGCCGATGAGCGCGACGATCTCGCCCTCGTTGACCTCAAGGCTGAGGTTGTCGACGGCGACAACGCCGCCGAACTGCATCGTTACGTTTTCAAGTCTGAGAACATTCCGGCTCATTCCTTGCTGCCTCCTTTCCGGCTGCGGCGGCGAAAGAGATCGGGGAGCTCCTTATCGCCCATGATGCCCTTGCGGAAGAAGAGCACAACGACCATAATAATAATGGAAACGATGGCCATGCGGAAGCCGTTTTTGAAGATGCCGGGCGCCTTGATACCGAGGAACTCGCCCATATCGAGGCCGCGCAGCAGCCACTCAAGCGCCGCGACATAAAGGAAACTCGTAATGACGCTGCCTGTGATGGAGCCGATACCGCCGATGACGACGAGCAGCAATATCTCATAGGTCATGGTGCTCTTGAAGGACATTGCCTGCACTGCGCCCATGTACATCGCCAGCATACCGCCGCCGACGCCCGCAAAGAACGAAGAGATGATAAAGGCCAAACGCTTGTGGTGCGCGAGGTTGATCCCCATGGCCTCGGCGGCGATCTCGTCATCGCGGATAGCCTTGAACGCGCGGCCATAAGTCGAGTTGACCAGCAGGACGATGCTGGCGATAAACACACCGGCGAGCAGAAGATAGGCCGTCGCACCGGAGAAGTCCGGATAGCCCTTGAGCAGATTGGAGGCGTTTGTCAGCGGGCCGATCGCGTTCCACTGGATCAGCGTGCGCAGGATCTCGGCAAAACCGAGCGTGGCAATGGCAAGGTAGTCGCTCTTCAGGCGCAGAACCGGCAGACCGATCAGATAGGCGAAGAACGCAGCGATCACGCCGCCGATCAACAGCGCAGCGATCATGCCGACCGCCGTGCCAACCTTGTCGCCCAGCACGCCGGCGAAGATCTCCGGCAAGGAAAACTTCACAATGCCGCCGTCAAAATACTGATATACGCCCGCACGCTTGGCTACGGGGATACACAGCACGGCATAGGAGTATGCGCCGAGGAGCATAAAGCCCGCCTGACCGAGCGAAAAGAGTCCGGTGAAGCCGTTGAGCAGGTTCATCGAAACAGCAACGAGGGAATAGACCGACGCCTTCTTGATGACCTTGATAACAATGTGGTAGCTCGGCAGCCGGGCATCGAGCACCATGGCCACAGCCAGCACCGCAAGCAGAATGATCGCGGTGAGGACGGACTCCCGGCTGAGTGTTTTCTTTTTCATCTTCACCCCTCCTTACACCTTGTCCGTAACCTTTTCGCCGAAAAGGCCGGTGGGCTTGACACACAGCACGACGATCAGCAGAGCAAAGGTGAACGCATCGGAGAAGGTAGACTGGCCGACGCCCTTGATGATCTCCTCGCACAGGCCGATCAAAAACGCGCCGACCACCGCACCGGGGATGGAGCCGATGCCGCCGAACACCGCCGCGACAAAGGCCTTCAGGCCGGGCATACCGCCGGAGCTGATGCCGACGGTGGGGTAATTTGTAAAGTAGAGCATCGCGCCGACCGCCGCCAGAAACGAGCCGATGACAAAGGTCATGGAGATGACAGAGTTGATTTTCACGCCCATGAGCTGTGCCGTCTCAAAATCCTTGGCGGCAGCGCGCATACCCATGCCGATCTTCGTTTTCTTGATGAGTGCAACGAGCACGAACACGAGTGCGATGGTCAGAATCGGCGTCACGACTGTAACTCGTTTAGTGGATTCTCCGAAGAGCACGATCGAGTCGGAGATCCACGGGATCGGCTTCTTGACAGGCTGAGCCAGTCCGCCGGTGATGTAGAACGCAACATTCTGGATGAGATAGCTCACGCCGATGGCGCTGATCATCAGTGACATACGCGGAGCCGTGCGCAGCGGCTTATACGCCGCGCGCTCAATGGCGAAGCCGAGAATGACGGTGCACAGCAGCACAAGGGGAATCGCAATGTACATGGGCATCGATGCGGTGGTATAGACCATGATGAGGCCCGCCACCATAAAGACGTCGCCGTGGGCAAAGTTAATCAGGCGCAGAATACCATAGACCAGCGTATACCCGATGGCAATGAGCGCATACTGTCCGCCCGCGGAGACGCCATTGATGAGATACGGTAAAATTCCCTGCATGGAAAACCTCCTGCTTTCTAAGGAGATCGCGGAAATCGTTCCGTTTTTCCGCGATATCCGCACCGTGAAAAAACGGGGAAACCTTGGCGGGGCGATTGCCCCGCCAAGGTCGGCTTATCTAAGTTGGTCTGTTCGCTCAGTCAACACCCTGAACGGCAACGAAGTCCCACTCGCCGGTTTCTGTGTTCGCAGTCTTGATGAACGCGGAGTCACGGTTGGCGTCACCGATCTCGTTGAAGGTGATGTCGCCGGAAATGCCGGAGTAGGTCACGCCGGGCAGAGCGGCAAGGATGTCGGCGGGAGCAGTGCTGCCGGCGGCCTTAATGGCCTCGAGCGCCACAAAGTAGGCATCGTAGCCCATCGCGGTAACGGCCGCGATCATGTCGTTGCCGCCGTTGTTGGTCAGCGCGTCGGGATTGGCGTTCATCCACTCCTTGATGCCGGAGTCGAAGTCGGGCGCGCCGCCCTCCTGATAGAAGGTGGTGACGTAAAGCTTGGTGTCGGTGCCCTTGGCGGCCTCAACAACCATGTTGCTGTCGAGCGTGTCGGAGCCGAGGAGCGCGCCCTCAAAGCCCTGCGCGGCGGCAGCCTCAACGATCAGCTGTGCGTAGTTGATGGAAACAGGGCAGAAGATAACGCCGGCACCCGCAGACTTGGCATTATTAATATAGGAAACAAAGTTCGCGTTACCCTCGGGGAAGTCCTCGGAAACGACCGTGCCGCCGAGCTCCTCAAAGGCCTTGGTGAAGTAGTAGACCAGACCTTGATCGTAGTCGGAGCCGAGCATGGCGATGGTATACGCGGTGGTCACTCCGAGCTCCTTATAGGCGTAGTTTGCCAGAACGGTGCCCTGGAACGGATCGAGGAAGCAGATACGGAAGTAAACGTCGCAGTCGGACGTGACCTGCGGGTTGGTGCAGGTAACGCCGATGGCAGGCACACCGGCCTCGGCAAACACGGTGCCGCCGGCCATGGAAACGCCGGAACCGTAGGAGCCGAGCACGATGCTCACGCCCTGATTGATAAGCTCGGCCGCCGCGGAGGGGCCGTTTTCGGCGCTGGTGCGGTTATCCACCGTGACCAGCTCGACCTGATATTCCTCACCGTTGATCTCAACAGTGGGCTGAACAGAATTGGCATACTGCATGCCAAGCACTTCCTGCTTGCCGCCGGCGCCATTGTCGCCGGTAAGCGGCTCAAACACGCCGATCTTAACAACCTTGTCAGAGCCGGCGGAATCACCGCTGCCATCGCCCGTCTGCGTGTCGTCCTTGCTTCCGCAGGCGACCAGACCGAGCGCCATGGTGAGCGCAAGGATCAATGCAAAAATCTTTTTCATAAACTACAATCCTCCTGTCTTTCTGCCGCGGTACGCGGCTCGCTCAGGCTTCCGCCCTTACGTTTCATGTATTTTATCGGGATGCTGAATTTTTTTCAATCGGCGGAATTATCAGAATTTTCCTTCTAAAGCACTCAGCAATAAGCCTCTTTCCGACTCATGATGCGTGCATCTGTCCTTTTACTGTAGACAGTCTCTGTTTTATTGACGATATCTATGGATGTTTTGTTTTTCAGACATAGACATTCGTCCTTGTTATTTTGCACAATACTCCAACTGAACATTTACAGAAAAAGCGGTGCCGGACAGGCTCAAAGCCATGTCTGGCACCGCTTTTCTCGCTTTATACTGTTTCGCCAGTGATCTTCTCAAATTCCTCCGCCGTCATACTCTCGTTTTGCAGCAGATACTCCGCCACCGTCGTCAGTACCGCGCGGCGGTCCGTCAGGATCTCCTCACAGCGGCTGTAGGCGCGGTCGATAATAGCTTTGACCTCTTCATCGATCTCTGCCGCGGTCTTTTCCGAGTAGCTGCGCGTCTGGCCCATCGTCTTGCCGATAAATACCTCGTCATGGCCGCTTTCAAAGGCGATGGAGCCAAGGCGTTCGCTCATACCGTAGGCCGTGACCATCTTGCGCGCGATGTGCGAGGCACGCTCGATGTCATTTGAAGCGCCGGTCGAAATGTCGCCGAGCATCAGCTTTTCCGCTGCGCGACCGCCGAGGAGGGAGACGATCTGCTCCTCCATATAGCGCTTGGACTGATACGAGCGATCCTCTTCGGGCAGCGAAATGGTCATACCGCCGGCCTGCCCACGCGGAACAATGGTAATTCGGTGGACCGGCTCATGCGTCGGCAGCGCCTGCATGACGACGGCATGCCCCGCCTCGTGATAGGCGGTCAGCCGGCGCTCGTGCTCCGGCACAACGCGGCTGCGTTTCTCCGGACCAGCAAGCACCTTGATCTCGGCCTCCTCAAAGTCCGCCATGGTGACGAAATGGTCACCACGGCGCGCACCGAGCAGTGCCGCCTCATTGGCAAGATTCTCCAAATCCGCGCCGGTAAAGCCGGCGGTTCCCTTTGCGACCTTGTTGAGGTCTACGTCCTCGGCCAGCGGCTTGTTGGCCGTATGGATTTTGAGAATATCCTCGCGCCCCCTGATATCGGGATACCCGACGTAGACCTGACGGTCAAAGCGGCTGGGACGCAGCAGCGCAGGATCAAGGATGTCCGCGCGGTTTGTCGCAGCAAGGACAACCACGCCGTCGTTCGTGCCGAAGCCGTCCATCTCGACAAGCAGTTGGTTAAGGGTCTGCTCGCGCTCGTCGTGTCCGCCGCCAAGGCCGGTGCCGCGCTGGCGGCCGACCGCGTCGATCTCATCGATGAAAATAATGCAGGGTGCCGCCTTCTTGGCCTGTTCAAACAGATCTCGCACGCGGCTCGCACCGACGCCCACATACATCTCCACAAAATCCGAACCGGAAAGAGAGAGGAACTCCACATCCGCTTCTCCCGCGACCGCACGGGCGAGCAGCGTCTTGCCCGTGCCCGGAGGGCCGACGAGCAGCACACCTTTCGGGATGCGTGCGCCAAGCTCCACAAATTTCTGCGGATCGCGCAGGAAATCCACGATCTCACTGAGCTCTTCCTTCTCCTCGTCCGCTCCGGCCACATCGGCAAAGGTTGTCTTGCGTCCGCTCTCGCTGCCGCGTTTGAATGTCGCGTTGCCGAACTTTGCCATGCGGTCTCCTCCGCCGCCGGCAGAGCGCATGGAAAGGAAGTACCAGATAGCGATGAGTCCGCCGACCGCCACCGCATAGGGCAGCACCATGGCCAGATAGTTCGGCGAATGGCTGGCGGAAATGTCATAATCCTCCAGGATCCCCGCCTTTTTCTGCTCCTCAATCAGGCCGCTGAGGTCGTCGTAAAACAGGTCAAAGTCGTACAGCTCCTTCGTCAGTTCCGTCCTGCCCCCTACCGGCTCACGCAGCTCCAGCGTGAGTGTGGTGTCGCGGATGGTGAAAGACTTCACCTTCTCCTGTTCAAAAAGCTGCACCACCTCGGCATACGAGGCAGTCTCCTCCCTCGGACGCGTCAGAAAGGAGTAGGCCGAAAGGAAGAGCAGGATACAGGCCATCCAGATGAGATAATTGGGTCGTTTTGTTTGCGTCAAGCGTTGTCCCTCCCCTGTTGCGTGTGGAAGAAAAGAGGCGACGCGCGCCTCTTTTCCTGCTTACTCATAGAATATCAAAAAGTTACTTACTGTAGACCTCGGGCTTGAGCACGCCGATGTAAGGCATGTTGCGGTACTGCTGCATGTAGTCCAGACCGTAGCCTACAACGAACTCGTCGGGGACTTCAAAGCCGGCCAGATCCGCCGTGATCGCCTTGGTGCGGCGGGAGGGCTTATCAAGCAGCGTCACGATGGTCACGCTCTTGGCGCCCTTGGTGAGGAAATAGTGCTTGAGGAAATCGAGCGTATTGCCGGAGTCGAGAATGTCCTCGATGACAATGATCTCGCGGCCGGTAATGTCCTGCTGGAGGTCGTGCGTAATCTGCACCACGCCGGACGAGGTCGTGCCGTTCTGATAGGACGAGACGGCGATAAACTCAATGTCGCTTTTGATCTGGCAGGCGCGGACAATGTCCGCCATAAAAATGCAGCTGCCCTTGAGCACACCGAGGAACAGCGGATTTCTGTCCTTGAACTGCTCATAGAGCTCGTCGCCCATTTCCTGCACGCGCGCTTTGATCTGTTCTTCGCTGTAGAGTACCTTCAGGATGTCCTGATCCATCATGCTTTTTGCCATAGCTTTTCCTTCTTCCGTTTTTTTATCATAATTATGCGGCTCACTCCGCCGCTTTTTTGATCTCCAGTATCCAGCACCTTTCCCCATCCGATGGAAGGAAGAGCGCGTCTGTTCCGATACCGTATATCGCGGCGACCGCGCCGCCGCAGCGGATGACCGGTGTGCGCTCTCGCTCGGCCGGCGTAACGCCGTGCTCGGCAAAAAGCCGTTTGAGACTCCGTGAGCCGCGTGAGACCGGCAGCGACATGCTTTCTCGCGCGTCCCATGTGCCGACTGTCAGCGGTTCGGAGGATGAGGTATCTCTTAATACAATTGTATTTGTAGAAGCTTCGGCCGTCTCCTCCGACTTCCGGCAGGAGATCGTATAATCTCCCCACCGAACCGTTTCTCCCGCACGGAGCTCAATACGCTCCGGTTCGGCCTCTTCCGCGCGGACTGAAAAATACAGCATACCGTCCCCGCGCCGCGCAGTCACGCCGCCGGGCAGATCAAGCTGTGCATTCCCGCCGCCCGCACAGAGCGAAGCAAGCGCGTCGTAATGCGCTGCCGAGAAATCCTTCTTCCCCGCGCCAAGTGCGTCAAGTGCAAGGCGCAGCATCCGCGTTCGCAAAACTGCCGGAGCCTGCGTGACCGCCGCGCAGGACAGCGCCGCCGCACCGTTTTCCAGCTTCAGCTCCCTCAGCCGCTCCTGAGCAAGGGCGTTGAGGTATTCATCCTCCTGCCGCAGCCGCAGGGCCGCTTCGCTGATATGCTCGACCGCCTGCGTATTGATGCGGCAGAGCTTCGGCATGACTTCCGCGCGGAGGAAATTGCGCGTGAGCGCGGTATCCGCGTTCGTAGCGTCCGTGCGGTAGGGAACGTGGTGCTCCTTCGCGTAATCCTCGATCTCCGCCCGTGTCAGGCACAAAAAGGGGCGCGCCAGCTTTCCGCTGCGTGGTGCGATGCCGGCAAGTCCGGCCATCCCCGTACCGCGAGCCAAATGGAACAGCACCGTCTCGGCATTGTCGTTGGCGTGATGCGCCGTCAGAATGCGCACCGCACCGGTCTGTCCGGCAACTGTGTTCAAAAACGCATAGCGCAACTCCCGCGCGGCCTCCTCGACCGTCAGGCCATGCTCTTTCGCGTAACCTGCCACATCGTCGCCGCCGACGCACAGCGGGATACGCCGCGCGGCGCACCACGCGCGCACAAGGTCCTCGTCCATGTCGGCCTCTTCCCCGCGCAGATGGTGGTTGAAGTGCGCCGCACACACGCGGTAGCCGTTTTCATATAAAAAGTCCAGCAGACACATGGAATCCATACCGCCCGAGACCGCTGCGAGCAGCAGCTCATAGCGCGGGAGAAGGTCATGACGCTGCGCAAAATCCAGCACCTTTTTCATTCGTCCTCATACCGCCTCTCCAGCGTACCGAAGGTCGTGTACTCCGGCATCCAGCGCAGCTCGACCTTGCCGGTCTCGCCATGGCGGTTTTTTGCCACAATGCACTCGGCAATGTTGTGCTTTTCAGAGTCCTCGTTGTAATAATCGTCGCGGTAGAGGAAAAGCACAATATCCGCGTCCTGCTCAATAGCGCCGGATTCACGCAGATCAGAGAGCATAGGGCGCTTATCGTCGCGCTTCTCGTTCGCACGTGAGAGCTGCGAGAGGCAGAGCACCGGCACCTGCAATTCCTTGGCCATGATCTTGAGCATACGCGAGATATCACTCACCGCCTGCTGGCGGTTTTCGCCGCTGTAGCTCTTCCCGCCGGCGGAGGTCATCAATTGCAGATAGTCGATGACCACAAGGCCGAGGTTGTCGATGCGGCGGCACTTGGCGTTCATATCCGCAACCGTCAGAAGCGGATTGTCATCGATCTTGATGTCTGTGCGGGTGAGCGTCGAGGCCGCCTCGGCGATCTTTACCCAGTCGCTCTCGCGCAGGTTGCCGGAGATCAGGCGGCCGTTTTCCACCAGCGCCTCGTTGGAAAGGATACGAGTGACAAGCTGCTCTTTCGACATTTCCAGCGAGAAGAGCGCGACTGCCTTGCCGCTGGACTTCGCCACATTGAGCGCCACATTGAGCGCGAAGCTTGTCTTACCCATGCCGGGACGTGCGGCGAGGAGCAGCAGGTCGGATTTATTCAGTCCGTTGATCTTGTCATCCACCGCGCTCAGGCCGGTGGGGAGACCGGGAATTGTCTTCCCACCGGCCGCCGAAAGCTCGGCCAGATGATCCAGCACACTCTGGAGCACCACGCCGATCTGTTCCATATTCTGTGCGCTGCGTCCGCGGCGCACAGAATAGATCTTCTGCTCCGCCGCGTCGAGCACGGCGGAGGCCCCGCCTGTGCCGTCCTGCACCATGCCGGTGATATCGCCCGCCACCGTGGCAACGGCGCGCAGCAGCGCCTTGTCGCGCACAATGTCTGCATACTCGTTCACATTCGCGGAGGTCGGCGTGACCTCCATGAGCTGCACAAGGTAATTGCGCGTCGTATTTTCATCGTAGGTGCCGTTGCGCTCCATCTCGCCCGCCACGGTCACACCGTCGATGGGCTTGGAGTAGAGAAACATGGAATAGATCGTCTCGAAGATCTCCCGGTTCTGACGCAGGTAAAAATCCTCGGGCCGCAGCTTTTCCATCACGTCCTTGATGCAGTTCGCGTCAATGAGCATGGAGCCGAGCACCGCCTGCTCCGCCTCGAGCGAGTGCGGCATCTGGCGGTAGAGCAGTTCATCCATCGCAGGGTACCTCTTTTCTGCCTAAAATGCGCGTTATTCCTCCGCTACGGTCACGGTGAACTTCCCGCTGACCTCGTAGCCGAGCTTGGCCTTGATCTCATAGCTGCCGAAGGCCTTGATCGGCTCGTCGAGCACGATCTTCTGCTTGGCGACATCAAGGCTGAACTGCGCCATGAGCGCCTCGGATATCTCCTTACCCGTGATCGCACCGAAGAGCTTGCCGTTCGCGCCGCCCTTGGCCGTGAGCTTGACCGTGCAGTTTCTCAGCTTGTCCGCCGTCTCCACTGCCGCGGCACGGGCCGCCGCCTCTTCGGCACGGCGCGCCTTTTCCTTGAGATTCATGGTATTGATCGCGTCCGTCGTGGCCGGAATGGCAAGCTTGCGCGGCAGCAGAAAATTGCGGGCATAGCCCTCCGCTGCCTCGATCAGCTGACCCTTTTTCCCCTGTCCTCTGACGTCCTGCTGTAAAATGACTTTCATGGTAATATATCCTCCTGATGATCTATTGATCTATTATTCTTCCAAATACCGATCGATGGCCTCGATGAGCTGCTCGCGCACCGCATCCACCGTTCCGTCCGGAACCTGACCGCCCGCGGTGGTGGAGTTTCCGCCGCCGCCGAGCTTCTCCATAATAAGCTGCACATTGATCTCGCCGAGCGAGCGGGCCGAGAGGTTCACGCCCGTATCATGCTTGAAGAGCACGAATGACGCGCGCACGCCGCGCAGCGTCAGCAGCTCGTCCGCGGCCTTGGCCGCGGTCACGCGGTCGATCTCATCCTCCACCGCCGCAATGGCGATGTCATTGCGGTAAAGCTCAGCATGGCGGATGATGTCATAGCGTTCGATCATGTCTGAAAGACTGCCCTGGAACAGGCGCTGCACATCCGCCGTATCAGCGCCCGCACGGCGCAGCAGTGCTGCCGCCTCAAAGGTGCGCCCGCCCGTGCGCATGGTGAAGTTCTTCGTGTCGAGCACAATGCCCGCAAGCAAAGCCTCCGCCTCCGCGCGCAGCAAATCGCCGGATTCGATAAGGTATTGCAGCAGCTCGCTCACCAGCTCCGACGCCGAAGAGGCGTAGGGCTCGTGAAAGTTGAGCGCAGCGGATTCGATGTAGCTTGCCGCGCGGCGGTGGTGGTCAATGACCGCGACGCGGTTGCACGCATCAAGCAGCTGCTCGGACTCGACAAAGTCGGGTCGGTTGGTGTCCACCACCACAAGCAGCGCGCCGGCCTGTGCCTTGATGAAGGCATCGCTCCCACTGATGAAGGCATCCTTGTATTCCGGAAGCGCCTCCAGCCGTTTGAGGATGGACTCTGCCGCGTTGTCCTCCATATCAATGACGATCTGTGCCTTTTTCCCGCGCTTGCGCGCAATGCAGCAAATACCCGCCGCCGCGCCGACCGCATCCATATCCGCATGCTTGTGTCCCATGACGAACACCTGACTGGCATCGGAGATCAACTCGCCGAGGGCGTTGGCCATCACGCGGGACTTGACCTTTGTGCGCTTTTCGGTGGATTTGGTCTTGCCGCCGTAAAACTCAAAATCAAGGCGGTTGCGTACCACGACCTGATCGCCGCCGCGTGAGAGCGCCATTTCAATGGATAGCCCCGCGTTTTTAAAGAGCGTCTCGTAATCGTCAAAATCCTTGCCGATGCCGATGGAAAGCGTTGCCGCCACACCGTCCTCGGTCACGACCGATCGCACGGCATCGAGCACGCTGAACTTGCCCTCCACGAGCGTTTCGTAGCTTTTTTCCGTCAGCAGCAGCAGATAGCGGTTGCGGTCGTATTTGCATAGCAGACCGTGGGATGAGCCCACCCATGCGTTGATCTTTTCGTCGATCTGCGCAAGCACAGCCGAGCGCGCCGCCTCCGTGCCAGCCTTCATCAGTTCTTCATAGTTGTCCACCAGCAGCACGGCGACAATGGGGCGGTTCTCCTCGCTCGCTTTTTTGAGCTGATCCTGCTCCGTCGTGTCCATCCAGTACGTCAGCGCCAGAAGCCCGCGCGAGCCGCCGCGCCCGCTCGGGTGCGTGAGGCTGCCAAACACACGGAAATGCCGGTTGTTGACCATGACCGTTTCGGGGCATTCACTCCGCCCCTCGAGCAGCCACTGGCCGGAAAAACCCGGAATAACATCCTCAAGGCGGTTGTTGAACAGATCCTCCTTCATCCCCGTGAGCTGCTGGAAGCCCGCGTTGCTCCACAGCACCTCCTGCGTATCGGGTCGGAACACCATCATGGCAAACGGCGCCGAGAGCATGGAGGATTTCCCCGCGCTCTCCACATCGTCCGTCATATCCTCCACATAGCGTCGGATCCCCTCGCGGCGCTTCTGCGCTGTGCGGCGGAAGTAAACATATACCAGCAGCATGACCGCCGCCTCCACCGCGCCGAGCATGGGCTTCGCCCACAGCGCCGCGGCGCAGAATACCGCCATCACGAGAAAGTAAAGCTTCATGTTCGCCTCAGGCAGTCTGGTCTGTTTTCTGCTCATGGATTCTCCTTTCCCCGCAAGGTCGGGACGCCGTTGAAAAGTTATAGCGATAGATAAGATATTATAGCACACAGCCGCCGCAACGTACAGCACTATTTTTCGATTTCTTCGTCCCAGCAAAAAAAGAGTATACATTTCCCATTTTCTGTGCTATACTATAGTGACTGAATTGTATCTGACCGCCCGGGCGCGGTTTGAATAGAGCAAAATTCCATAGCAGGACAGCAGGGCGCCGGAGATGCAGAGGGCTTCGCGGTTACAGGGCGAAGCGCACAGCACGGACGCCGTTGTTTTCATGCGGTCATTTTCGAATGAAACGGATTTTGCACCTCAATTTCATGATTCTGTAATTGATTAAGGAGTGTAGCAATTTGGCTGAAAATTTAAAGATCATCCCCCTCGGCGGTCTCAACGAGATCGGCAAGAACATGACCGTGTATGAGTACGGCGGCGAGATCATCGTCGTCGACTGCGGCATGGCCTTCCCCGGCGACGATATGTACGGTATCGACCTCGTCATTCCCGACGTGAGCTATCTTGCCAAGCACAAGAACCGCATCCGCGGCCTGTTCATCACGCACGGCCACGAGGATCACATCGGCGCGATCCCCTATGTTTTAAAGCAGGTCAGCATGCCCATTTACTGCACCCGCCTGACAGCGGGGCTCATTCGGCTCAAGCTGGAGGAGCATGGGCTCTTAAAGTCCACCAAGATCGTCACAGTCGAAAGCGGCATGACGGTCAAGGCCGGCAAATTCAGCGTGGAATTCATCCATGTGAACCATTCCATCGCCGACTCCGTGGCCTTCGCCATCCATACCGGTCTCGGCACAGTCGTTCACACCGGTGACTTCAAGATCGACTCCACGCCCATCGACGGCGAGGTCATCGATCTCGCGCGCTTCGGCGAGCTGGGCAAGCAGGGCGTGCTCGCACTGCTCGCGGACTCGACGAATGTGGAGCGCCCGGGCTATACGATGAGCGAGCGCATGGTCGGCAAGACCTTTGACCGGCTCTTCGCCGGCTGCAAGCAGCGCATTATCGTCACGACTTTCGCATCCAATGTTCACCGCATTCAGCAGGTCATCGACGCGGCAGCGGCGGTCGGCCGCAAGGTCGCCGTCACAGGTCGAAGCATGGAAAATGTTACCAAGGTCGCCGTCGACCTCGGCTATATGAAGCTGCCGAAGAACACAGTCACGGACATCAACAAGATCAAGGCGCTCCCGCTCGATAAGCAGGTCATCGTCACGACCGGCTCGCAGGGTGAGGAAATGAGCGCGCTTTACCGCATGGCCTTCTCCCAGCACAAGCAGATCGAGGTCGGCCCCGGCGACCGCGTTATTATCTCGGCCTCTGCCATCCCCGGCAACGAGAACACGGTCTCGCGCGTCATCAATGAGCTTTTCCGCAAGGGTGTGGAGGTCATTTATGACCGTGCGGATATGCTTCACGTTTCCGGCCACGCGTGTCAGGAGGAGCTCAAGATCATTCACGCACTGGTAAAGCCCAAATATTTCGTACCGGTCCACGGCGAGCAGCGCATGCTCCAGATCCATAAAAATCTTGCCATGTCCATGGGCATGGACCGCAAGAACATCGCCATCTGTGAAAACGGTGACGCGGTGGAGATCACCGCGCGCACCATGAAGCTTGTGCCAGGTCTGGCACCCGCCGGTGAGGTATTTGTGGACGGCAGCGGCGTAGGCGACGTCGGTGCTGTGGTGCTGCGTGACCGCAAGCATCTGGCCGAGGACGGCATGGTCGTGGTCGTGCTGCCCGTCTCCGCGCACGACGGCTACATGCTCGCCGAACCAGAGATCATCACACGCGGCTTCATCTATGTCAAGGAATCCGAGGAGCTGATGAACGAACTCAAGACGGTGGTCATGTCCGCCGCCGAGGGCGTGCTCGGCCGCCGCAGCCGCGACATGGGCGAGCTCAAGGGCGCGATCAAGTCAGGCGTGAGCAACTATCTTTTCAAGACTACCAAGCGCAGCCCGATGGTCATTCCGGTCATCACCAAGCTCTAAGCGCGCAAAGGAGGCCGCCATGCCGAACATTATTGAGATCACCGATCTCTCCGCGCCGGAGCTGGACGCCTACGCCCGCCTGACGGAGGCACAGCTGCGCAATCGGCTGGAGCCGGACAAGGGCCTGTTCATCGCCGAAAGCCCCAAGGTCATTGCCACAGCGCTTGATGCGGGCTGCGAGCCGATCTCGCTGCTGATGGAGCCGCGGCACATCACCGGCGACGCGCAGCCCATTCTCTCCCGCTGCGGAGATATTCCGGTCTATACCGCGCAGCGCAGCATGCTTGCGCAGCTCACAGGCTTCGAGCTCACGCGCGGTGTGCTGTGCGCCATGCGCCGTCCAAAGCTTGGCAGCGTGGAAGATGTCTGCCAGAATGCGCACCGCATTGCCGTGCTCGAGGGCATTGTGGATCACACGAACGTCGGCGCGATCTTCCGCTCGGCGGCGGCTCTCGGCATTGATGCAGTGCTTGTCACGCCCACCTGCTGCGACCCGCTTTACCGCCGCGCCGTCCGTGTGAGTATGGGGACGGTCTTTCAGGTTCCATGGGCGCGCATTGGCGAGGATGCCGCCGACTGGCCGCGCAAAGGCATCGAACAGCTGCATGTGCTCGGCTTCAAAACAGCGGCCATGGCGTTGACTGACGAATCCGTCAGCATCGAAGACGCACGGTTGCTTGCCGAACCCCGGCTCGCCATCGTACTTGGCACCGAAGGCGACGGTCTCTCCTCGCACACCATTGCCGCATGTGATTACACGGTGAAAATTCCGATGGCGCACGGCGTTGACTCGCTCAATGTCGCCGCGGCCAGTGCCGTTGCCTTCTGGCAGCTGCGCGCCAAAAAATAGTAAAATAAAAGGTTCCCGCTCTACCGAGCGGGAACCTTTTGCTATTTTTTTACTTGCTGCGCTTGAGGACCTCGCGCACGAGCTCATAAACGCGTTCGGTAGATGGCACGTTCAGCTTCTCGCGCACAGAATGGACATCGTGCAGCTCGGGCCCGAGGGAGATCGCATCGAGACCGGGGATCTTCTCGATAAACAGTCCGCACTCCAGTCCGCCGTGCGTTGCCTCGATCTTACCATCCGCACCGGTGATGTCATGGTAAGCGTCAAGCACCAGCTCGCGGAATCTGGACTCTCGCGCATACTGCCATCCGGGGTAGGAACTGCGCTCTGAAACCGCGCCACCGGCAAACTCCACGATGGCGTGGACACGTTGGGCAAGCATCTGCTTCTGCGAGGCAATGCAGGAACGGATGGAATAGGTGAAATGCAGGCCATCCTCCGCCAGATGGATCACACCGAGATTGAGCGAGGTCTGCACCAGACCGGGAAAGTCTACATTCATGGCCTCCACACCCTGCGGGAGCGCAAGGAGCGTGTGGAGCATAACGGAGGTTGTCTCCGCGCTGACGGCGCAAGGCACCTCACTCTTCACGCACTCGACCGTTATACCGTCGTCGCAGCCTGCGTACTCGTTTTTGAGCGTTGCGTCAAATTCGCGGATGAACTGCTCAAACGCCGCGCCTTGATCCGTCGAAACGGCAGCCTTGGCCTCGCAGCGCGAGCAGATCACATTGTCGAATTTGCCACCATCGATCGCCGCAAGGCGCAGACCGGGGAACTTTTCCATCGCGGAATAGAGCACACGACCCATGAGCACATTCGCGCTGCCGCGGCCCTTGTTGATATCAGCGCCGGAGTGACCGCCCTGAAGGCCGGAGATCGTCACACTGTAGCACGTCTCGTCGCCGAGCGGCTCCAGCTTGCCAGGCAGCGTGCAGTCCGCGCGCATGCCGCCGGCACAGGACACTGTGAATACCCCCTCCTCCTCCGAGTCGAGATTCATCAGCTTTCTTCCCTTGAGGTCGGAGCAGTCAAGCGCGAACGCGCCGTCCATGCCGACCTCCTCGTCCACGGTGAACACCGCTTCGATCGGCGGATGCTCAAGCGTTTCGTCCGCAAGGAGGGCAAGGATCATCGCCACAGCAATGCCGTTGTCGCCGCCGAGTGAGGTCTTGTCCGCCCAGATCCATTCGCCGTCGGTTCTGAGGTCAAGGCCCTCCTTCGCCATATCCTTCGTGCAGTCGTCCGTCTTGGCGCATACCATGTCGATATGGCCCTGAAGGATGATCGGCTCGGACTTTTCATAGCCACTGGATGCATCCTTCCAGATGATAACGTTGTTGCACGCCTCCTGACGGTACTTGAGCCCTAACTCCTTCGCAAAGCCGACGCACAGATCGCTGATCCGCTTTGTGTTGCCGCTGCCGTGCGGCACAGAGCAGAGCTTTTCAAAATACTCAAATACCTTTTCGGGCTTGAGTCCGGCCAAAACAGCCATAATGGTTCCTCCTTATTTGATGCGTACAGCCCATGCGCAGAGCATGGGCTGTACAATGATACTGATGATTTATCAGCCAACCGTCGTGCCGTCTGCGGCGGTATCGTCCATGCCGGTGTCGCCAAGGCCAAACTCGTCGTCAGCGATGGGTTCCTCTTCCACAGGCTCCGCATCGGGCGAGGGAATAAACTCACTGAGATAAGCGTCTTCACCAAGGCCGGCAAGATAGGCGGGCAAATTGATGATAATGCCGTCCATATTTCTCGGCAGGGAGAGCGTATAGACCTCGGCCTTCTCGCTGCCGCCCTTCTGCTGCGTGATCTCCAGCGTCAGGGTGAGCTTTTGTCCAATACAGGTCGTGCTGCCGCGCTCGCGGTCATAAAGCTTTGCGATCTGCTCGCCGCCCTGATAAACGACGACCTTGTATGGCGTATCGTAGGTCTGGCCGTTGTACTCAAGCTTTTTGTTGTCGAGATACACTGTATGACCGCGGCCGATGATCGTCATGATATAGGCGATCACGACCAGAACGACAACCGCCGCGAGCTGAATGATCAGCGTGCGCTTGGAGGCTTTATTTTTCATTTTGCTTTCTCCTCCTCTTCCGCCAGCTGTTCAGCGGCAAGCTGAAGGCCGGCCGCGCTCTTGGCCTTGCGCTTCTTCGACTCATACATGACCAGTGCCAGCGTGATAACGGCATAGGATACAAACACGCGGAAATACTCGCCGATCATCGAGTCGCCGGTGATGGCCGCGCCGGTTCTGGGCGCCACGATGAACATGGTGTGGAACAGAATGATCCCGAGGAACACATTCTTGATGCTGGCCTTATCCACGCTCGCGCCGCCGACGAGCAGCGCCGCGATGGAGAACATGCCGATCTGAGAGTGCGCCGAGTAGGTCGGGAAGTTGCCGACGTTCTGAAGATAGATGATCATGCCGAAGCCCGCAAACACGGTGGAGATAACCATGGAGATCACGCGGGTACGCTCGACATCGATACCGGCATCACGGGCAACCTCCATATCCTGACCGACCGCGCGCATATCCTGACCGAGCTTCGTCTTGCGGAACCAGAGGATAAAAAGGCATGCAATGGCGATGATGATGAGCGTAAGCACCGGGATCTTCACGCCGCCGACGCTGAAGGCCAACAGGTTATCCACGCTCTGGCGCATACTCAGCAGGCTGACCGTGTTGCGGATGCCGTAGCCGCGCGGCAGCTTGATGGAGTCGTGGATGATGGGGATGATGGGGCCCATCATAAAGAGCACGACGAACTGGTACACACCGTTCATGGTAAACGAGATCATGTAGCTCGTGATCATCTCGCGGCCCTTGGATTTGTTGAGCAGTCTGCCAATCATCACGCCGAGCAGGATCGAAATGGGAATGGAGATGATCGCCGCAAGGATCAGGCCGGGGATGCCCCACACCTGCCAGTCCGCCGCGAAGATCAGGCCGATCTCGCCGGCCATTGCACCGAGCGTCATACCGAAGTTCATGCCCATACCAGCCATAACAGGGATGAGCAGACTCAGGATCAGGAACGCATTGCGTCCCAGGCGGGTCATAACCTCGTTGAGCAGGTAGCTCCACGAGAGATCCGCACGCGGGATGCAGAATGCGCAGATGAGGACGAACATAATGGGAACGGAGTTATCACGGACGAATTTCAGGATGAGCTGACCGAAGCTCTGGCCGCCAGACAAATTTTTCTTCTTCATGCTCATTTCCCTCCTTCCGTCTTACGGGTCAGCGCGTAAACGATCATACCGTTGGAGACGATGATACGGATGACCTCGCTGATATCCAGATGAACCATGGCGTTCATCACAGTCGGCGTCATGGTGACAAGGCCCTGATAGAGGAACGTGCCGATGATGACGTTGGTGATGCTGGCCTTATTGACGCTTGCACCGCCGATAAGAACTGCTGCGACGGCGGGGAAGGCCATATTGAGCGGCGCCATGTAGAGCTGCACGAAGCCGAAACCCTGCTCATACATCAGGATGCCGACAGCGCCCAGCCAAGTGGAAAGCACGACAGACAGGAGGCGCGTCTTATCGATGTTGATGCCGGCCGCCTTGGCAAAAGCGGGGTTGGAGCCGACGGCAGTCATGGCCGTGCCGGTCTTGGTGTGCAGAAACGCCCACATCAAAAACGCGAGGAAGGCAAAGAAGAGCAGGCTGCCGGTCGGAATGACAAGATTGATGCCGAGCGGATTGAGGTCGATGGCGAGGAAGTTCGCCAAAATCTTATCATAGAAGCCCTCCAGCGAGATCGTGGTACGAAGGCCCTTGCCAGCGAAGCCCCAAACCATCGTGGGGCTGTGGTACGGCAGCAGCAGCCACATCATGCACATGAAGGAAACGGATGAAAAGCCGACGTAAGTGGCGACCATCATTTCGCCGCCCTTGATCTTGTTGAGCATCCAGCCGTAGCCGCCGCCGAGGATCAGGGCAAAAGGGGTTGCAATGACGATGGCCATGACAAAGCTCATTGCACCGGTAAAGCCAAACTCAATCGAGAGCGTGGCACCCAGCAGGCCGGAGATGATGCCAAGCGGCAGGCCGAAGTTCAGGCCGCAGCCGGAGTGGATCATCGGGACCATCGCCAGCACCATAATGGCGTTCCAGCTGAAGCGGTTGATAACATTGGTGATCTGTGTCGCAAAGTCCACGCCGGCGATCGGCGCGAGAATGAACATCAGCATCAGGAAGCCGGTGATGATCAGACGCGGGATCCCGTAGCTGTCGATCATCCGGCGGAGCCTGCTCTTGTCGGCAAGGCTGTTTGTTGTATTACTCATACCTGCCCTCCTTACTTTACCTGACTGACCATCAGCGCGCCGAACGCCTCGGAGGATTCGGTGGCCGGCAGGATGCCGGCGATCCGGCCGCCGGAAACGATGGCGATGCGATCACAGGTCATGCGCAGTTCCTCCAACTCGGACGAGATCATCACGACGGTGATGCCGCTTTCACGGTTGAACTTTTTCAGCGCGTCCAGAACAAGGGACTTCGCGCCCACGTCAATGCCGCGGGTCGGCTCGGAGACAAAGAGGAACTTGGGCTCGAGCGCAAATGCCTTGGCAAGGCACACCTTCTGCTGATTGCCGCCGGAGAGCTCTTTGGCCTTCTGCTTCGAGCCGGTGCACTTGATCTTCAGCTCGTCGATATACTGCTCGGTCACGGTATGGATGGCCTTTTCATCGCGCCATTTCACCAGACCGCCAAGGTAATTCTTGAGGAACTTGTCGTGGATCTGCATGGCCGGGAAGGAGATGTTCCACTCCAGCGATTCATCGAGCAGAAGACCCACGCCGCGGCGATCCTCCGAGACGAAAGCGAGCTGGGAATCGAGGCACTTGCGCGGCGCGTTGAGCGGAATGGGCTTGCCGTCAAACTCGACCGCGCCGCCCGCTTCATACAGGCCCATGATGCCGTTCGGGATGCCGAGCTTTCCCTGACCGGCGAGGCCGCCGATGCCGAGGATCTCACCCTCCTTGATGTCAAGATCGACATTGCGCACGATCTCGCCGGGCATGTCCACCCACAGCTTGCGGATCGACATGATATTGCGCGCATCGGAGTGGTCGACCACATCCTGCGCGGCACTGAGGTCGACACTGCGGCCGACCATCCACTTTGTAATATCGGATACATTCGTCTCGCTCGCCGGCGTGTCCTTGACCACATAGCCGTCGCGCATGATGATGACCTTGTTGCACACGTCCAGAATCTCTTGCAGACGGTGCGTAATGAAGATCACGGCTATGCCGCGCGCGGACATGCCGCGGATGGAATCGAGCAGCGCTGAGGCTTCTTTCTCGGTCAGCACGGCGGTCGGCTCGTCGAGAATGAGCAGCTTGAGCTGATTCTTGCTCAGCTCACGTGCGATCTCGGTGAACTGCTTGTGGCCGACCGGCATATCGCTGATGACCATGTTTGCGTCGATGTGGACGCCCATCTTTTCAATGGCCGCCGCAGCGCGGGTATCCATTTCCTTATAATCGAGTGTGTTCATGCGGCTGCCGAACACCTCGGAGATGACATTTTTCTTCTGGGGCTCACGATTGAGCAGAATGTTTTCCGTAGCTGTAAAGCCGGGGATCAGGGAAAATTCCTGATGCACCATGCCGATGCCGGCTTCCAGCGCGTCGAAGGGCGTATTGAATGTGACCTTTTCACCGTTGATCAGCACGTCGCCGCCATAGCCGCCCGTTTCGCGGATGACGTCCATGCCGAAGAGAATCTTCATCAGCGTGCTCTTGCCCGCGCCGTTTTCGCCGACAAGGCCGAGCACCTCGCCCTCGCGGAGCGTGAAGCTGATGT
>JAXYYF010000109.1:0-12302 GCA_037419475.1 bacterium | reverse complement strand
TGCCCGGAACTCGTAAGCTCGGTAAGACTACCGATCAGCGTATGGCGATGCTCCGCCAGCAGGTCACCGACCTTCTGGACAACGGCAAGATGGAGACGACCGTCACCCGTGCCAAGGAGATCAAGCCCATGGCCGAGAAGATGATCACCCTCGGCAAGAAGGGCGATCTGGCAGCGTACCGTCAGGCGATGGCGTTCATCACCCGCGAAGACGTCTGCAAGAAGATCTTCAAGGAGCTGGCTCCCGCTTATGCTGAGCGCAACGGCGGCTATACCCGCATCGTCCGTACCGGCGTTCGCCGCGGCGACGCTGCTGAGACCGCGATCATCGAGCTGGTTTAAGCGACAATAAGAGAAAAAGTCCTTTTGTATGGCAGATCGCGAAGCCATACAAAAGGGCTTTTATCATGTTTGCCTCCGTAAAACGCGGAGGATCCGCCGTCCCTTTTCCGGGCCGAAAGCGTCGCGCATAGCGGTACCGGAGAGCGCATAGACTCTTCCGAGAGGGGAGGCGGCAGCATGAGACGATACAGAAGCGCGTTATTTCTGCTTGCCGTGCCGCTGCTTGCGCTGCTGGCCTGCCGGCAGGAGAAAGCGGCGGTCACGACCATATCCGCGCAGCCGCCGGAGAAATATGTCGCGCTGACCTTTGACGACGGCCCATGGCCGGGAACAACGGAGTGCCTGCTCGACGGTCTTGCTGAACGAGACGTCAAGGCGACCTTCTTCCTCATCGGCGAGCAGATCGGGGCGATGGAGGACACCGTCCGCCGCATGGCGGAGGAGGGGCATCAGATCGGCAATCACACCTACACGCATATGGATCTCAGCCGCGGTGACGCGGCCGATCGGTTGCGCGAGGTCGAGGAAACCGATGCACTGCTTACGGAGCTGCTGGGAGAGGGAACTTACTGGCTGCGGCCGCCATGGGGGTTTATGGCGGAGGAGACGGCGCGGGAGATCAGCGTGCCGATGGTTTACTGGTCGCTCGACACGGAGGACTGGCGCAGACTGGACGCGAATGAGGTGGAGCGGGAGATCCTTGATAACGTCCGTGACGGAGATATCATTCTCATGCACGATCCCTACGCCACAAGCGTGGAGGCCGCGCTGCGCGCGATCGATGAGCTGCGCGGGCAGGGGTATCAATTTGTCACGCTTGAAGAAATGTTCGCACGCAGGGGCGTGGAGCCGCAGCCCGGCGCGCTGTATATCCGGCCGGACGAAGTAAAGAGCATCGCGGCGGAAAAGTGAAAAAGAGAGCGGAAACTTTCGTTTCCGCTCTCTTTTATTTCCTCTGAAGGATCAGATCATGTTGAGCACAAGCGTGAGGATGATGAACGCAGCGCCCACCCACTTGGTCGCGCGGGCCAGTCTGGCATCCATGCTCTTCGCCTTGTTCTTGCTCATAAAGGAATCGGCCACGCCGCCAATCGCACCGCTCAGGCCGGCGGACTTGCCGCTCTGGAAAAGCACGATGCCGATGACGAACAGACCGCAGAGAAGCTGAAGAATGGTAATAAACAGTTTCATGTTCGAAAGCCTCCAAAAACTTGATAAACGCGCAAAGCGCTGTATTCACAGGTTGTAATCATATCACAGCACGTCCCAAAAAGCAAGGGGAAAAACGCTTTTTTACAGCACTTTCGCAAGGAAGGACTGCAAGCGCTCGCTCTGCGGGCGCTCGAAGAGCTCTTGTGGCGCGCCTTCCTCCACGATGGCGCCGTCGGCCATGAAAACAACGCGGCTTGCGACCTCGCGGGCAAAGCCCATCTCATGCGTGACGACGACCATCGTCATGCCATCGTGTGCCAGATCGCGCATAAGGTCGAGCACCTCGCCGACCATTTCTGGGTCGAGCGCGCTCGTCGGCTCGTCGAAAAGCATGACCTCCGGCTCCATGGCCAGCGCGCGGACAATGGCAATGCGCTGCTTCTGTCCGCCGGAGAGCATGGCGGGATATTTGTCCGCCTTATCGGCAAGACCGATGCGGCACGTCAGCGGCTCGGAGAGCACAGAGCTTCACCCGCAGTATTCGCTCGATGCCGTGCGCGTCGGCCGCCGGCTTTATATGGATCATCCCGTAAAGCCGCTTGGCGGCATCCGGGAGGACGTGTCGTGGCGCAGTTATATCACGCATGTTGAGCTGCGTCATGCGGGCGATACGTTGGGCTACGGCGGGAAGCTCCATCTTCCCGCAGATACCCTTGTGGCGACGATCGGCATCGGGTACGGCGATGGGCTCAACGAAGCGCTGGCCGCCTGTCACGCGCCGGTGCTGGTTCACGGAAAGCGCTGCCCGCTGCTCGCATGCTGCATGGATCAGAGCTTTGTGGACGTGACGAGCCTTGCTGTTCAGGTCGGCGATGAGGTGACGCTTTTCGGCTATGACCGTGAAGGGAACCTCCTCTCCTCGCAGGAGGTGGCAAATCTGATCGGGGATAACGAGGGCTGCGGCCTGACCTCGGCGCTCTCTTCGCGCGTCGCGCGGCTGTATGAATAAATCCTCATGCGGAGATAGTGCCTGCTTTTGCGAAAACGTGTGCCAGTAAGGGATTATTTTTGCGCGGGCATTGCATATTTTTTGATCCGGCTGTATAATATCCATACTCCTCAACGCAAAATCATACGATGGGGGCGTGGAGTATGAAGAGCCGACGACAGGAAAAGATCCTCGAGCTGATTGCGCAGTATTCCATCGAGACGCAGGAAGAGCTGATCGTGCGTCTGGCCGGGTGCGGCATTGCCAGCACGCAGGCGACGGTCTCGCGCGATATCAAGCAGCTTCATCTGTATAAGGAGCCATGCGGGGACGGCCGCTACCGGTATGCCGCTGCCGGGCGCTCCGCCGGATATGACTTTTTTGACCGGCTCCAGCGCATTCTGCGCGAGTGCAGCCTGAAGGCGGATTATACAAGAAACCTTGTGGTGCTCAAGACGATGCCGGGGCTGGCCAGCGCGGCGGGTGCGGCTTTCGACGCGATGGACGGCATCTCAGAGATGCTCGGCTGCGTGTGCGGCGACGATACGGTGCTGATCGTCATGCGGGATGAGGCCTCCGCCGCCTCCCTGTGCGGAGAGCTCCGCAGCTATTGCAAATAACGAAAAGGCAAGGCGTGCGCCTTGCCTTTTGTTTTATTCCGTGCTACAATTTTGACCGGAATTTTCAGAAAAGAGGACGCACCATGAAAGTAGAAAGAGCCTATCCCCGCTTCATCATCACCGCCAAGGGGACGCGCTGGGTCGAGGGCGGACACCCGTGGATCTACGCGCAGGAGGTCGTTTCCGGCCCGGAGAAGGTCGAGAACGGAGCCGTCGTGGATGCGGTGAGCGAGAAGGGAAAATACCTTGGCAGCGGCTTTTTCTCCCGTGAGAGCAAGATCCGCATCCGTCTGCTCTCGCGCAACGCGAACGACCGCTTCGACGCCGATTTCTGGCGGCGGCGCATCCGCTACGCATGGGATTACCGCAAGACGGTCATGGGCGCCGACGTGTCCAGCTGCCGCGTGATCTTCGGTGAAGCGGACGGCTTTCCCGGCCTGACGGTCGACCGCTTTGAAAATCTGCTCGTCACGCAGACGCTTTCTGCCGGCATGGAGCGCATCAAGGGGATGCTCTTCCCGCTGCTGGCAGAGGTTCTTGCAGAGGACGGCGTGGTGATCGACGGCATTTTTGAGCGCAACGACGTGACCATCCGCGCGCTGGAGGGGCTGGAGCAGGGCAAGGGCTGGTTCCCGCTTGCGGGGAAGAAAAAGCCGGAGAGCGCCGTGACGGAGATCTGTGAAAATGGGATCTTCTATCGCGTGGATGTGGAGAACGGCCAGAAAACAGGCTTTTTCCTCGACCAGAAGTATAACCGTCTCGCGGCCGCGCGCATTGCCCGCGGCCGGCGCGTGCTTGACTGCTTTACGCACACGGGCTCCTTCGCGCTCAACGCCGCCATGGGCGGCGCGGAGCATGTCACGGCGGTGGACATTTCGCAGAGCGCCGTGGACATGGCGCGCGCGAATGCCGTGCGCAACGGTCTGGAAGATCGTATGGACTTCGTGCAGGCGGACGTGTTCGAGCTTTTGACGGAGCTGGAGAAAAAGGGCGGCAAGCCCTATGACTTTATCATCCTTGACCCGCCGGCCTTTACCAAATCGCGCAAGACGGTCAAAAGCGCCGAGCGCGGCTACAAGGACATCAACCTCCGCGCTCTGCGGCTGCTGCCGCGCGGCGGCTATTTTGCCACGGCCTCGTGCAGTCATTTCATGCCATGCGAGCTGTTTGAAAAAATGCTGCGCGCCGCCGCGCATGACGCGGGCGTGGAGCTGCGCCAGATCGAGGCGCGGGCGCAGTCGCCAGATCATCCGATCCTGTGGAACGTGCCGGAGACGGATTACCTCAAGTTCTACCTCTTTCAGGTGGTATGAGACCGAACGAGCATAAAAACAAGGGCTGCCTGTTCAGGCGGCCCTTGTTTTGTAAAAATCCATAGATATTAAAAATTTATATTATTTCAATAAAATGATATAAATTTAAAATACATAAATGACGATTCATAAAAAATTAATAAAGAGCGATAAAATTTGTGCATTTTATTAACAAAAGAAGCGAACGGACAGATAATTTGAGCGGATTGCCGAAATGGAATGTTTTGAAGGAAATATAATTAGGTTGACAAGCTGAGAAAAGGGCGTTATCCTGTCATTGTTCGAAGAAACCCCTTGAATCCGGTCAGGAGACTGGGGGCGGAGATGGCTCTGGAAAATCTCAGCGATGAGTGCCGAAGGTGTAAGGCCCCCAAGGGGGCTGAATCTCTCAGGCAAACAGACGGAGCAGGGGGACAGTGTATGCTGCCCGCCTGAACTGCGCTTTACGGCTGAGATATTTTAACAGGGGCGTCGGATTCTTCGACGCCCCTGTTTTTTTGTTCCGCCCATGGCGGAGCGAGAGGAGGAAAGAGAACAGGGTACTAAATTTTCAGGAGGAAACCCCAATGTCCGACGTACTTCTCCCCATCGTGCAGAAAATCAACGGCTATCTCTCCGACTATATTCTTGTGGCGCTGCTGATCGCGGTCGGTCTGTGGTACTCGATCAAAACGCGCTTTGTCCAGATCCGGCACTTTAAAGAGGGCTGGAAAAGCGTGTTCGGCAATCTCAGTCTGCGCGGAAAGAAGCATGAGAGCGGTATGAGCTCGTTTCAGGCGCTGGCCACCGCCATTGCCGCGCAGGTCGGCACCGGCAACATCGTCGGCGCGTCCGGCGCGATCCTCACCGGCGGCCCCGGCGCGATCTTCTGGATGTGGGTGATCGCGTTCCTCGGCATGGCGACGATCTACGCCGAGGCCACGCTTGCGCAGGAAACCCGCCGGGTCGATCAGGACGGCAACGTCCTCGGCGGCCCTGTCTATTATATTACCACGGCGTTCAAGGGCGGCTTCGGCAAGTTCCTTGCGGGCTTCTTCGCCGTCGCCATCATTCTTGCGCTCGGCTTCTTCGGCTGCATGGTGCAGTCGAACTCCATCGGTGAGACCTTCTCCAACGCCTTCGGCGTGCCGACGTGGATCATCGGCGTTGTGCTGGTCGCCATCTGCGGCTTCATCTTCCTTGGCGGCGTGCAGCGTCTGGCTTCGGTGACGGAAAAGGTCGTGCCCATCATGGCGGCGATTTTCTTGCTCGGCGGCCTCGCCGTGCTGGTCGTCCGCATCAAGTACGTTCCCGCGACCTTCGGCATGATCTTCAAGTATGCCTTCCAGCCGCAGGCGATCATCGGCGGCGGCTTCGGCGCGGCGCTCAAGATCGCGCTCTCTCAGGGCGCCAAGCGCGGCCTCTTCTCCAATGAGGCCGGTATGGGCTCCACGCCCCACGCGCACGCGCAGGCAAATGTCAAGAATCCCCATCAGCAGGGTGTCGTCGCCATGATCGGCGTGTTCATCGATACCTTTGTCGTCCTGACGCTCAACGCGCTTGTCATCATCTCCACCCTCTACACTGAGGGCGGCCCGCTCCATGGCTGCGGCGCTGCTGCGGCGCAGGACGTGCTCAAAAAGACCAACCTCGCCCAGACGGCGTTCGGCGTTGTGTTCGGCGAGAGCGCGGGCGCGATGTTCGTGGCCGTGTGCCTGTTCTTCTTTGCCTTCTCCACCATCCTCGGCTGGAACCTGTTTGGCAAGATCAACATGGCCTATCTCTTCGGTCAGAAGTCCACGATCGTTTATACCATCATTGCGCTGGTGTTCATCTTCCTCGGCACGCTGACCTCCAGCGACCTTGTCTGGGAGCTGAGCGATATGTTCAACAACCTTATGGTCATCCCCAACGCCATCGCGCTCTTCGCGCTCACCGGTCTGGTGGTCAAGCACGTCAACGGCACGCCGGAGGCGGACCGCTGGGAGTAAGCCCGGACGGGAAGTACAGATTATAGGCGGACAGTCCCGCGCCCGAATGGCGCGGGGCTGTTTTATGCCGGTACGGAAGCGTACTGGACAGCGGCGGAGGTTTGCCCTTGCATCCTGCGGGCACATTGTGTAAAATAGCGCCATGAGTTCCGTGCCGCATCCGGCGGCACCGCGTAAAGGAGATATCCCCATGCTTTCTTTTGTCAATGATTATTCCGAAGGCGCACACCCCAGACTGCTCGAACGCCTGACGGAGACGAATTTCGAGCAGCTTGCCGGTTACGGTTCCGACTCGTATTGTGAGCGCGCGAAGGAGAAGATCCGCGCGGCCATCGGCTGTCCGGAGGCCGAGATCTTCTTCCTCGTCGGCGGGACGCAGACCAATCAGGTCGTGCTCGACGCGCTGCTGCGCCCATATGATGGGGTGATCGCAGCGGCAAGCGGGCATGTCAATGTCCACGAGGCCGGCGCAATCGAGCACGGCGGACATAAGGTCCTTGCGCTGGCGCACACGGAGGGAAAGCTCTCCGCCGGAACCGTGCGGGAATATCTGCAAACCTTCTACGCCGACGGCAATTACACACACATGGTCTTTCCCGGCGCGGTGTATCTCTCCCATCCGACGGAGTACGGCACGCTTTACACCAAAGCCGAGCTCACCGCGCTGCACGAGGTCTGCGCAGAATACCGTATCCCGCTTTTCCTCGACGGCGCGCGGCTGGGCTACGGCCTTGCCGCCGATGGCACGGACGTGACGCTGCGGGACGTCGCTGCGCTGACGGATGTATTCTACATCGGCGGCACGAAGGTCGGCGCGCTGTGCGGCGAGGCGGTCGTGTTCCCGCACGGCGGGATGCCCGCAAATTTCCTCACCATCGTCAAGCAGCATGGGGCTCTGCTGGCCAAAGGCCGTCTGCTCGGCGTGCAGTTTGACGCGCTTTTCACGAATGGACTGTATCTGGAGATCAGCCGCAACGCCATTGAAACGGCCGACCGCATCCGCCGCGCGCTGGTGGAAAAGGGCTACCGGCTTTTCTGCCCGAACCCGACCAATCAGATCTTCCTTGTGCTGGAAAATGAGCAGCGCAAGCGGCTGGAAGAGCATGTCGCGCTCGGCTTCATGGAAAAATTTGACGACACGCACACCGTCATGCGCATCTGTACCTCGTGGGCGACCCGCCGTGAGGATGTGGACGCGCTGATCGCTCTGCTGTAAGGAAAACCCCACTGACATGTCAGCGGGGTTTTCTTATAAAATTTTGTTGAAAAATATGGACAAGGAATCAAAAACGTAGTATACTTCGTGCAATAGATATCATATGTAATTAAGGCTAACATTAGATAAATTTATGATATCGGATCGACAGGAGGATATGGCGATGGCATACAAAGAAAGCTACGCAGGCAGGATCAACCGGAAGCTGAACAAAAAGCTCCATGTGGTCGAGGTCGCGGCCGGACGGCAGAAGGCCGATCTTGTGCTCAAGAACGCGACGTATGTGAATGTATTTTGCAACCAGCTCAGCCGCGGCGACATCGCCGTTGCCAAGGGCCTGATCGCCGGTATGGGAGGGCCTTACGAGGGTGAGGTCGAGGTCGACATGCGCGGCAAGCTCGTGCTGCCGGGCTTTGTAGACGCGCATATCCATCTGGAAAGCTCGCTCGTGAGCCCGAAGGAGTTTGCAAGGGCTGTCCTTCCGCACGGCACGACGACCGTTATCACCGATCCGCACGAGATCGCCAACGTCATGGGTACGGACGGCATCGAGTATATGCTTCAGGCGACGGAGGATCTGCCGGTCGACGTGCGCTTCATGCTGCCGAGCTGCGTGCCCGCCACACCGCTCGACGAGAGCGGCGCGAACCTCGATTACCGCGCCATCGACAGCTTTTATGAGCACAACCGTGTCGAGGGTCTTGCCGAAATGATGAACTTTGTCGGCGTGGTCAACGCCGACGAACAGGTGCTGGAAAAAATCGTCGCCGCACAAGCGCACCACAAGAAGATTGACGGCCACGCCCCCGGGCTTTCCGGCAACGACCTCAACGCCTACATCGCCGCGGGCGTGTACTCCGACCATGAGTGCTCCGATATGGCCGACGCGCTCGCCAAGCTCGAGCGCGGGCAGTACATCATGATCCGCGAAGGCACGGCCGCGCGCAACCTTGACGCGCTGCTCCCGCTGCTCACGCCGCAGTATTACACCTACTGCATGTTCTGCACGGACGACAAACACCCCAACGATCTGCTCGAAAAGGGGCACATCGATTACATCATCAAGCGCGCCATCGCCGCGGGCGTCGACCCCATCATCGCAGTCAAGTGCGCCAGCCATCACGCCGCGCGCTACTTTCTGCTCAATAACCGCGGCGCAATCGCGCCGGGCTTCCTTGCCGACTTTGTGGTCATTGACAACTTCCGCGACTTCAACATTCTCGAGGTCTATAAGAAGGGCAGGCTCATGTTCGACGGCAGGGATGTCACCCCGTTCGAGGCACCTGAGATCGACCCGCACCTCATCAGGCGCTCGCACGAGACGTTCCATGTTGCGCACCTTACCGCTGACGATTTCACCGAGACGCGTCCGCGTGCTGTGCTCGGCATGGTGCCCGGCGAGATCGTGACCACCGACGCGGGCTACGCCGACAAGATCGATCTGGAGCACGACATTCTCAAGATCGCGGTCATTGAACGCCACAAGAACACCCACCACATCGGCATCGGCTACATCAAGGGCTACGGCCTCAAGTCCGGTGCGGTGGCGACCTCCATTTCGCACGACAGCCACAACATCATCGTCGTCGGCACGAACGAGGAGGATATCGCCGCGGCGGCCAATCGCGTGGTGGAGCTCGGCGGCGGCATCGTTGTGCTCGACCGCGGCGAGGCGCTCGGCGAGGTGCAGCTCCAGATCGCCGGCATTATGAGCGAGGAGCCGCTTGTGGACGTCAACCGTGAGCTGGAGAGTGCCAAGGAGAAAGCCTTTGCGCTGGGCGTGAGCCGCGGCGTCGATCCGTTCATGACGCTCTCGTTCATGGCGCTGCCCGTCATTCCGACGCTGCGCCTGACCACGCGCGGCGTGTTCGATACCGTGACGCAGAAATATGTATGAGAGAAAGAGCGCCGCTCCCACAGGAGCGGCGCTCTTTTTTGCATGGAAAAATTTTCAGCGGACGCTGCCGTCAGCCTTGAAGGTCGGCAGGGGGGCAAGGAACTTGATGTCCTCGCGCTTCTGCGCGTCGCCCTCGGCCAGCACGGCCATGCGGCCGGCGACCGAGCCGCCCGCCTTGGCGACCAGCGCTTCCATCGCGTGGAGGCTGCCGCCGGTGGAGATCACATCGTCCACAATCAGGATGCGCTTGCCCTTGATCAGGTCGGCGTCGTCGCGGCCGAGAAAGAGCTGCTGCACACCGAGCGTGGTGATGGAGCGGTCTTCGACGGAGATGGGATCGGGCATATAGACCTTGGGACCCTTGCGCGCGATGAAGTACTTCTTCGCGCCGCTCTGACGCGCCATCTCATGGATCAGGGGAATGGACTTCGCCTCGGCGGTCAGGAGATAATCATAGTCGATATCCTCCGCCAGCTTCAGAAGATCGTGCGCGCAGGCAACGGTCAGCTCGGCGTCGCCGAACATGATGAACGCGCCGATATAAAAATCGTCCGTCACCTTGCAGATGGGAAGATCGCGGACCAGCCCCGCGACATGCATGGGATAAGTCATCATAAGTGTGCTTCCTTCCTGTTCTCCGCCGGTGCTTTCGCGGAGAAGCTTCACAAAATATCAGTATAGCGCGGCAGGCTCAGTCATGTCAAGCCCGGCTCAGTCGATCTCGGGCCCCTTGTATTTTTCCTTTTTCTCGCGCGGCTCGCGCACTTCGCTCTCCACGTCGATCACATCGCTCTGACCGTCCGGCTTCTCCGGCACGACAAAGGCCATGACGAGATAGAGCAGGATGCTCGTGCCGTAAAAGAACGCCAAGATCGCCCAAATCACGCGCACGATGGTCGGATCGATATTGAAATATTCCGCCACGCCGCCGCATACGCCGGCAAGCTTCCGGTCGGTTTTGGAGCGGTAAAGCCTTTTTTTCACGGAAAAAACTCCCTTCTTCCTCATTTTATCCTAAAGTATAGCACGTCTCACTTTTGCTGTAAATCACTTTTTTCGACCCATCAGGGCAAAATAGCCGAAGGTCATTGGCCAGAGCGTTCCGGCCATCAGCACGACAGCAAAATAGCGGATGCTGTCGCCGATGCTGTTCTCACCGAATAGCGCCGTGAGCGGCGCTTTGAGCGCGATGCGCACGGCGAGCGTGAGCGCGAGGCCGAGAACGATCTTGAGGATCTGCGCCCACCAGACCGCCGCCGTTTCAAAGCGCGTGTAGTTCTGATCGGCCAGCACGGAGACGACCGCGCCGAGCACGAGCCCGAGCATCGTCCACGCGGTTTTGACGGCGTGGTCAAAATTGCTCAGATCGCCGGCGACGCCGCGCCTTACATAGAGGGCGTAGAGCAGAAACAGCACGGCGGGCACGATCAGCGCGAGCCATGCGCGCAGAAGCGAATCCTTCCGGTGACCGATCTCTTCGAGCAGCGGATAGCACACAAGCACCAGCAGCCACGCGACGACGAAGGAAACGCCCACATCCAGCGGTGTATGCACGCCGAGGTACATCCGCGAGAACGGAATGGCCAGCGTGAGCACCAGACAGACGATGCGCACCCACAGCCGCCTGCTGATGCAGGCGAGCGCGCCGTAGGCGGCGACGGCGTTCTGCGTATGTCCCGAGGGGAAGGAGAAGCCCACCGCCCCTGTGCGGGCGGACTCCACGATTGAAAACGACGGATCGAGCACCCATGGCCGCGGGATGCAGAAGGCGATCTTGAGCACCTGATTGACCGCCGTGCCGGCAAAGCACAGGAGCATCAAAAAATAGCCCTTGTTCTTATCCACGCACCAGAAAACGACCAGAATGAGGAGCATGAAAAAAGTCTCGCCGCCGAGTTGCGTGAGAGCCGACATCACCGTGTCGAGCGCCGGCGAGCGCAGCTGCGCGATCGTGCGCAGACATTGGAGATTCCATTCCATAAAAGGGGACATTCGTTTCCCTCCCTGCTGTAAAATCATAGATTGTGGCGGTATTATATGTCATTTCCGGCAAAAATGCAAATTTTTGGGAGAAAAATAAAAAGCGGGGAGGAAATACCCCTTGCAACTTTCTGCGCCCTGTGGTATAAATGAGCATCAGAGAACGCTGAGAATGGGAAAATAGTGTGCACTGTTCTGCGCAGAGAGGGCTGGTCGTCGGCTGTGAGCCGGCCTGCGGGACGCCGCTTGGTTCGCCCGGGAGCGGCCGCGGGGAAAGACGCGGACGGCTGACCGCCGTTAAACGGTTTTAAGTGCGTGCGGTTTTTCTGCGTGAATTTGGGTGGTACCACGGAGAGCTTCTTCGTCCCATACGGACGGAGGGCTTTTTCTTTTTGCCTGTCCGGCGGGAGGAGACGCTTTACGGCGTGAACCACTGTGCTGCGCGCGAAAAATCGTTCAGTCATTTATTAAATAAAGGAGTTCGGATCATGAAACAGGAACTGGAAGCCATCCGTGCCAAAGCGTTGGAAGCAATCCTTGGCGCGGACAAGGCAGAGGAGCTTGAGACGCTGCGCGTGCAGTATCTCGGCAAAAAGGGCGAGCTGACCGCCGTTTTGAAGCAGATGGGCAAGCTCAGTGCCGAAGAGCGCCCCGTGATCGGCCAGCTGGCCAACGAGGTGCGCGCCAAGCTTGAGCAGAGCATGGAGACGCGCACGAAGGAGCTGGCCGCAAAAGCGCTGGAGATGAAGCTCAAGGCTGAGGCCGTGGATGTCACCATCCCCGGCAAGGCCGTGAAGATCGGCAAAAAGCACCCGATGTATCAGG